>NZ_LWER01000442.1:0-28135 GCF_001634775.1 Sulfitobacter sp. HI0027 | reverse complement strand
AACTGCTAGCGACGGTGCCAAGGGGAGTGTAAGAAGACGACGACCTGAATGGGCAAAACGATCGAATAGATCTGGATTGGGAAAACCAGTTAGGGCCTACGAGCTCAGAGCTCGCTCAACAGATTTGGACCTGATCCGCTGATCACCATCCCGGCCCGCGGCTTTTGGAAGTGCCGCATCTCGAGGCCTTACAGAAGACCGCACTCGATCACTCGCCAATAGGGTCAAAAAATTCTTGCACTACGGGCGGCAACCACAGAAGGCCCTAGCCCTCCTGTCCACGAGTCTGATCGCAACCGGGGTTCTGCCCGCATATGCTCAGCAAGGGGCAGTCACTATCCACTATCCAAGCGCTTTGCACAGCTTTTGAACAGCGTGATATCGGTTTTCGAAAAATGGTGCAGGATGGCCTGCGCGCCGAAGGTTATTATAGCGGCAGTATCGATAGCACTTGGGGAGCGGAGACTGAAGCTTCATACAACCGCCTTATGTCTTCTGCCCGATATCAGCGCCAAGTCAGCAAATGGACTTGGTCACGTGAGGTTAAAATCATAGAAACGTTGCTGTTTCTATACTCTGATGCACGAAGTGTTCGAACTCCCCCAGTGTCTTGGAAGTTGTCCGCTGTTCTACTTTTCCTCTATTTCTTAAGGGTACGGGATAGGGCGATGATTTGGGATATTCACTGGAACGAAGGTCGGCTGTACTGAAGCGGATGCTGCCGCCGAACAACATAGCCATTCGGCAGTTGTCGTAAGAGGAAGGAATCTCCGAGGCAACGCTGCACAAGTGGCGTGCGGATGCGCGCGGCAAGGGGCAGCTTGTGCCTGACGCTGGGCCCGAGGGTTGGTCGTCACGTGACAAGTTCGCAGAGGTGCTGGAAACGGCGGCTCTTACCGATGCCGATTTGGCTGAATACTGCCGCAAGTGTGAGCTATATTCGGCGCAGATCGCGGCATGGCGGTCAGCGTCCTCTCGTGCCGCGCCCGTAGTCGGCAAACAAGCTGAGCGCGGCTGAACGCGCGGCAGTGCTGTCGCTATGTAATTCAAAGAAGTTCGCCAGTCTTCCGCCAAGTCAAATCGCACCAAAATTGGCAGACCAAGGACGGTATGGCGGAACGACATTTTCCAGGATGATAGCTGAAGTGCAATCCAGCGGAACCCACGAGGTCCGGTTCCGCGACGCGCAGGGTAAGGATCGTCGCGCCGTGCTGTCGGTCCGGTGTATGCCACAATGACGGTCCAACCGCCGATTGGAAAGCAGCGGAAATGTCGCGTAGCCCATAATTGGGTTCTGCCTCACTTTGTGTGGCGCAACTATCCTGAAACTGGAAAATTCAGGAGGTATAGTTGTGAGTTCGAAGAAGCACTGGTCGCCCGGGAGCGATGTTGCCGTTCAAAGCGTTGAGCGAAGTGAAAGAGGCGGGTGGATTGTATCTGGCGTCTTGGCTCCCAACGGCATTTGCCCAGACTGTGGATTGCATTCACGCCGACGTCACGGCTGGCGGCGTCGGCGGCTGCAGGATTATCCCGCGCATGGAGACGAGGTAACGGTTGATCTCGCAATTTGCCGTTGGCGATGTCAGGCACCCGCTTGCCCACGCCGGACATTCTCAGACCAAATCGCCTCGATTGCGCGTCCATTTGCACGTCGTACTTCGCGTGTCGGGGAGATTGTCACCCATCTTGGGCATGCGACCGGCGGACGGCCAGCCGAGCGGTTGTTGCATCGTTTGGGCCTTGGAGTCAGCGATGACACGGTGCTTAGGCAGCTGAAGAACCGTGCCCAAGACAGTGGCGAGTCGCCGACAGTCATCGGGATCGACGACTGGAGTTGGCGGAAATCGCAAACCTACGGCACGATCATTGTGGATCTGGAGCGTCGCGTGGTGATCGACATTCTTGAGGATCGAGATGTCGTCAGCTGCACCAACTGGCTGAAGCGACACCCCGAGGTGGAAGTGATCAGCAGAGATCGCTGCGGTCTCTACGCCCAGGCAGCACGGCAAGGGGCACCGCAGGCGAAGCAGGTCGCTGACCGGTTCCATATCGTACAAAACCTGCGGCAGGCCATCGAGGAGCAAATGAACCTTCACGGCCGTGCGACCGGCAGGGCGCTGCTGTCCGACGCCGACAACATCACCGCAGCCGGCAGCCTTCTGAAGTCACGCCTGGCGCATAGGACGTCTCGGGAAGAGATTTTCGCCACCATTCATGCGCTCCGAAATCAGGGGCTTTCATGCAGCGAGATCGGGCGGCGAACAAGGTTCCCGCGTCGCAGCATCGCGAAATGGCTGCAGTTCGAGACACCACCGGACCGCAGGCGGGCCGCTTTGAAGCCGACATCGCCGTGGTACTTTGAAGAGTTCCTGAGCCAAAGCTGGAAGGAGGGCATTCGAACTGGCAGCGCCCTGTTCCGTCTGATCCGAGAGCGCGGTTACGAGGGGAGTCAGTCGCATTTGCAGCGTCTGTTGGCGGGCTGGCGAAAAGCAGAACAGCAAGGGAGCGACTCCAAGGTAGAGCACGAAATCCTTAAGCCAGTCCGGGACCCGGAAACGGGGCACGCGATTTCCCCGGTCATCGCAGCCGCGCTGTGCATCAAACCCCGCGGAAAGCTCACCCCGGATCAAGCGCGGAAAGTCGACGCGCTCAAGGCCGGTTCTCCCGCCTTCGCAACGATGCGAAGTCTCGCCATGCGGTTCAACGGTATCCTGCGCGGCCGCCAAGCAGACCCGCTCCCAGCATGGATCGACAACGCGATCGAAACCGATCTGGCGCCCATCGTGCGCTTTGCCCGCACATTGAATCGGGACTTCGATGCAGTCAAAAACGCCATCGAGATGCCATGGAGCAACGGCCAAGCAGAAGGTCAGATCAATCGCCTGAAGACGCTCAAACGCGCCATGTACGGTCGAGCCGGTCCAGAATTGTTGCGGGCGAGAATGCTACCGTTCCGCCACACAGATTGAGGCAGAGCCGATTAAAGGGCAACGCGACACCAGCCGGGTTTCAGGGCGAATACCGACCGCCATGACGACCAGATCGGTGGGCAGGGTTTCGTCGCCTTCCAACAGGACCGCCTCGGCACGTCCATCACCGATGATCGCCTTGGTTGAGGCCTGCGTGCGGATGGTGATCCCCCGTTTTTCCAGATCGCGGCGCAGAAGGTAGCCTGCCGCCTCGTCCAACTGCCGTTCCATGAGGTGGCCCATCAGGTGTACAACGGTCACATCCATGCCGCGTTCGGCCAGACCGGCCGCTGCCTCAAGGCCCAGCAGCCCGCCGCCGATCACCACGGCCTTGCCGCCTTTGGCCGCGGCCTCGACCATCGCGTTGGTGTCATCGAGATCGCGGTAGGTAATGACGCCGGGCAGATCCTTGCCTGGAACAGGGATGATGAATGGCGCGGATCCGGTTGCGATGATCAGCTTGTCATAGGGCACATGCCCATTCTGCCCCTCGACCACCTTCATCTCGGGGTCGATCCCCACCACATGCTCGCCAAACCGGCAGGTCACGCCATGCTCTGCGTACCAGTCGTCGTCATGGGTGACGATGTCCTCGTAGGTTTTCTCGCCTGAAAGCACCGGCGACAGCATGATGCGGTTGTAGTTCCCGCGCGGCTCGGCGTTGAAGAGCGTGATGTCGTAGGCGTCAGGGGCGGTCTCGACCAGCGTTTCGATCACCCGGCCCGAGGCCATGCCGGCCCCGATGATGACGAGTTTTTGGGTCATGTCGTTCACTCCGCTGCAATCGGCTTCGGGGGCGATGCCTTGGGCTTTGGCGTTCCATCAGAGGTGGGTTTTGGATGATTGCCGTGTTCGTATTCCTCAAGAAAATCAAGAACCTCTTGCCGATAGGTGTAGTAATCCGGGTGCTCCAGCAGCGCCTTGCGGGTGCGTGGACGGGGTAGGTCGACCGAAGTGATCTTGCCGATGGTCGCCTGTGGCCCGTTGGTCATCATCACCACGCGGTCGGCGAGCAGGATCGCCTCATCGACGTCATGGGTGACACAGATCGCCGGGACCTTGGTGCGGGACCAGACCTCCATCAACACCTCTTGCAGCTCCCATCGGGTGAGGCTGTCGAGCATTCGAAAAGGTTCGTCCAGCAGCAGTAGCTTGGGCGAAAGCGCGAAGGCCCGTGCAATGCCGACCCGCTGTTGCATGCCGTTCGACATATCGCTGGCGGGCTTGTCCATGGCATCGGCCAATCCGACGCGTTCGAGGTTGCGCCTGGCCTGTCACCGGGCTGTCGTGACCTCGGCGGCCGACACGGTGCCGATGGCGGTGGACCTGGCCCGCCGGGCGGCGCGGCTGCGGGCGGTGGTGCCGAAGCTGCGCGCCAAGGGGGCCGGGGACGCGGTCGACATCTTCCTGAGCCGCGATGCTGTCATGCCGGCGGCGCTGCCGCTGTCTGATCGGGCCGCGCGGCGGCTCTGCGACCGGCTGGTGGAATTGGGTGTCGTGCGCGAGCTGAGCGGCCGGGACACCTTCCGGCTCTACGGGATCTGAGCATTGCTTTTGAACCTGGAAAGTATTATCTAGATAGATAGCTAGATAGGAGAGTGACATGTTAACCCTGCACGATGCCAAGAACCGGTTCAGCGCTGTGGTCGAGGCCGCCCTGGCCGGCCGGCCGCAGGAGGTCTCGCGCCGCGGCAAACCGGCGGTGGTGGTGGTCTCGGCCGAGGAGTATCATCGGCTGGTCAGGGCGGCGCAGGCGCGCCGCGAGAGTTTCACCGAGCATCTTCTGGCCTTCCCGGGGGGCGAGGTCGAGCGGGCCGAGGCCGCGCCACGGGATGTCGTGTTTTGATCTACATCCTCGACACCAACGTGATCTCGGCCGTCCGGCGGGCCGGGCGCGCGCCGAAAGTGGCGGCCTGGCTGGCCGGGAAATCCGAGGCCGATCTGTTCCTCAGCGTCATCACCCTGGGCGAGATCGAGCGCGGCATCCGCCGGCAGGAGGGACGCGATCCGGAATTCGCGCAGGATCTGCGCCACTGGCTGGAGCGGACGGTGGCGATTTTTGGCGACCGGGTGCTCGACTTTACTGCGCAGGACGCGCTCGTCTGGGGCGATCTGTCGGCCCGGATCGGCCATGCCGGGGCCGATCTGATGATCGCGGCGCAGGCGCTCTCCCGGGATGCGGCGGTGGTCACTGGCAACGGCGCTGATTTCGCCCCGACCGGCGCCCGCATCATCGATCCGTTTTGAGCGGGCTTGACCGCGACATGGCCGACCTGCCGCCGGAGCTGCGCTGGCGGGAATGGCTGTGCCGCATCGAGGCGGTGCTGTTCGCGTCCGCCGCCCCGGTGTCGCGTGAGGATCTTGCAAAGGTGGTGGGGCAGGGGGCGTCGGTCGATCTGCTGATCGAGGATCTCGCTGCCGATCTCGAGGGCCGCGCCTTTGAGGTGGCCCGCGTCGCTGACGGCTGGATCCTGCGCACCCGCGCGGCCTACGCCCCGGCAATCCGGGCGGCGGCGGAGGTCGGCGCGCAGGATCTCGATCTGCGCGAATTCGACGTGGCCGTGCTGGCGGCGATCGCCTACCACCAGCCGATCACCCGGGCAGGGCTCAACGAAATCTTCGCCAAGGAGATCAGCCGCGATCTGATCGGCCGGTTGCACGCCCGCGACTTGATCGCCACCGGCCCAAGAAGCCCGCGCCGGGGAGCGCCCTATACCTTCGTGACCACGGAGAAGTTCCTGGTCGCGTTCGGGCTGGAGAGCTTGCGCGACCTGCCGGACCGGGAGCAATTGGAGGATGCGGGGGTGGTCGACCCTGGTGACGGCGGGTCCGATACCGATAGTAAAAGGTCCAAATCTCAGTCAGTTGGCATGTAGAGATGGATTGCGCAATCTTGCACATTTTAGCGATATCGCTATATTCAGAGCGCTATGACCCAGGAGATGCACACAGTTCTGCTCACGACCGTGAACGCACCGTACCAGACCTATCTGGACGGGCGCGCGCTTGCGGCGACCCTGAACGCAGGTGACATCACGAAAGGCCAGGTCAACTCGTTCTTCACGGAAACCGATGCGGGTGCGCAGAAGGCGTTTGCGAAGGCTCACGGCGTGTCCGAGGACACCCTGGTCAAGACGGCCGCCGCCTTCGCCAAGTGGTCAGGCCAGAAGATCGCCCTTCTCGCGTGACGCCGCAACCTTCACGCTGGGAGGATCTTCTCGGCGAAGCTTTCCAGATCATCGACGCGGTGAACCGCGAAGCGGATATCCTGACCGGATGGACCTTCGGTGGGGGCACCGCCATGATGCTCCAGATCGACCATCGCGAAAGCCACGATGTCGACCTGTTCCTTGATGACCCGCAGCTCATGCTCTATGTCGAGGCGGCGGTCGCCGAGATGCTGTTCGATATCGGGACAGCGACCTACAGTGGCGATGGCCGGGGGCACCTGAAAGTTGATCTGATCCCCGCAAACAGGACCGTTTGAAGGTGGAGTTTTCCGCTATGATTTCCCGGCTGGGAGAGGAGCGGAATCACATGAAGGCATCGAAGTTTACGGACGCGCAGAAGGCGTTCATCATCAAGCAGGGCGAAGAAGGCACGCCGGTGGCCGAGATCTGCCGCAAGGCAGGCATCAGCCAGGCTGACTTACTTCAACTGGAAGAAGAAGTATGCCGGCCTTTTGCCGACCGAGAGTAAGACCGCATGTCTTTTCCCATCGGCACGCTCATGACGGTTTAGCCTTTATTCTGATCGCATGGCGGCAAGTGCCGTCGAACTGCGATGGAGGAAGGCATGACGAAAGAAAAACCAGCGATCCATGTCGGGATCGATGTTTCGAAGGACAAACTTGCAGTTGCAATTGCCGGTGGTGGTGTGAGCGACGACGTTCTCAGCTTGGGCACCTTTGAGAATACCCCTACCAGCGTCGACCGACTGCTCAAGAAACTTTCCGGACGTGAGTCGCCTGTCTCGGTATGCTATGAAGCGGGGCCGACCGGATATGGCCTTTATCGGCAGGTTCGAGCGTTCGGTTTCGAATGCTGTGTTGTCGCACCTTCGTTGATCCCGGTGCGCGCCGGTGAGCGCGTAAAGACAGACCGACTGGATGCCATTCGACTGGCGCGGCTCTTACGTGCCGGTGAACTGACGCCGATTTGGGTTCCTGATGAAACGCATGAGGCAATGCGCGACCTGGTTCGTGCTCGCGAAAGCGCGGCAGAGGACCTGCGGCACAAACGCCAGCTCGTTTCGGCGTTCATGCTGCGCCACGGGCGGATCTACCACCGGACCAAGCCGTGGACGATGCGGTATCGCCGATGGCTGCAAAGCCAGAGCTTCGATCACCCGGCGCATCAGATCGCCCTTCAGGAAATGATGCAGGCCGAACGCAATGCCACCGAACGCCTGGACCGGCTGACCGGACATATCGAGGCTCTTTTGCCGGAATGGGATCTCGCACCGGCCGTGAATGCGCTGCAGGCATTGCGGGGTGTGGCGCTGATAAGTGCCGTCACCTTCATGGCCGAAATCGGGGACATGCGCCGGTTTTCAACGTGAACCGACCGGACGGTACAGTTTTGAGTGAGCACATGCCCCTTGCAGAATCCAGAAATGCGTCCCGCAGGATACTTTCTGCGGCGCGTGCGATAGCCGCGCGTGAGGGAGCGGGAAGGATCACGATCGACGCGGTCGCAAAAGAGTCAGGCCTCAGCAAGGGTGGCTTGCTTTACAATTTCCCGACGAAGAAAGCCCTGCTTTCCGGGCTGTTGGATCAGATGTTGGCCGAACATCGGGATCTGCTGGGAAGTGTGCCGGAGCAGCACCCGCTACGCACTTTACGTGGTCATCTCGAAACGGCACTGCAGTCCGAAGGCGTTACCGATGACCTGTCTATGGCCATTCTTGCGGCTGCCGCATTGGACCCGCCGTTGCTCGATCCGCTACGAGTTGACCTGGCCGACGACCTTGAACGTATCGTGTCCGAGACGCAAGACGCTCCGGGTGCTATGGTCGCTGTCCTGGCAATCCAGGGACTGCGGTTCCAGAAACTCCTGAATCTTCCCGACGGCGGCGCAGATCTCAGAGATCGCGCCATCGAACGCTTGAGGACCATGATCGATGAACTCGAATAGAAAGCGAAGTTGGAAACGGGTCGCTTCCGTGCTTGCGGGCGCAGTCGCGGCGGCTCTGGCCATTCCGTTCCTTCCGGCGCCTCTGAGCGATGTGTTGGCCCAAGCGAGGAAAGATACCAATGAAACTGCCGAAGCGGCGGTCGCGCCCGAACTCGACCAACCGGTCGTGGTAGAGGTAACCCGAGCACTCACCCGGGCTGTCAATCGGTCCCGCACTGTTGCCGGCCGCGTCGAGCCCGCCCGCACGGTGGATATTGCGTTTCAGGTGCCGGGACAGATTATTCAACTTCACGTCGAACCGGGCGACAGGATACGCGAGGGCGAGGTGAACGCCAAGCTCGATCAGGTCGATTTCGAACTCACGGTCGTTCGGACTCAGGCGTCCTTCGAGCTTGCGGAGTCCGAATTCGAACGCGCGTCGAGTCTCGCCGAACGGGGAGTCGCGGCCGACGCCCGTCTCGACACTGCACGCGCTCAGTTGGCACAGGCAGACGCTGCGCTTCGCGAGGCCGAGCGGCGCCTCGAACAAACCGAGCTCGTCGCGCCCTTCGATGCGATCGTCGCACGCGCCTTCATCGAAGAGTATGTCAACGTCACCTCGGCCGCGCCGGTCGTGCGGCTCTAGGATATCAGCGAGATGCGGATCGTGATCTCGCTGCCCGAGGAACTGGCCGCCATCGCGCGGGCGTCCCCCGACGCCTTCGACGTTGTTGCGACTTTCCCGGCGGTGCCGGGCTACACGGCGCCGCTGGTGCTGCGGTCCTTCGCCACGGATGTGGATCCCATGGCGCAGACCTACGACGTGGAATTCGCAATCACGGGCAAGATCGACCCACGCCTGCTTCCGGGAATGACGGCGGATGTGCGCATCTCGATCGCGGCGGAGGAAGATCGCCCGCACTCCGTCATCGTTCCGGTATCGGCGGTGGACACGACGAGCCGGACCGAGCCGTCCATTTGGATCTACGAGGAAGCGTCTGGCCAGGTCGCCCGCAAAACGGTTCGTCTGGGCCTTCCGATGGACGACGAGATCGCCATTCTGAAAGGCCTCCAAGGTGACGAAGTGGTCGTATCCGGCGGCTGGTGGCGGCTTAGAGAAAACCAGACGGTGGCAGTCTCGGGACTCTGACCCCGTGCTCCTGGGATAGGCGGGAAAGGATCTATGGCACTCAGCATATCGCGCGCAAGCATTCGGCGTCCGGTGGCGGTTTGGCTCGCCATCATCTTCTGCCTCGTTGGCGGCTATTGGGGCCTCAATACGGTCGGCCGCCTCGAAGACCCCAGCTTCACCCTCAAGACGGCGCTTGTCTTCGTGGCCTATCCCGGCGCTACGGCCGTAGAGGTTGAAGAGGAGGTCGCCGACGTCGTTGAGAATGCGTTGCAGCAGATGAAGCAGCTTGACCGGGTGGAGTCCAAGTCCATGCCGGGCATGGCCCAGATCACTGTCGAGATCGAGATGACCTATGGGCCGGACGAAATCCCGCAGGTCTGGGACGAGATGCGCCGCCGCATCCGCGACGTGGAGGGGGACTTGCCCGCGGGCGCCCGCCCGCCGATCATCAACGACGATTTTGGCGACGTCTATGGCATGTTCTATGCGGTGACGACGGAAGGTTTGAGCCCGAAGGAACAGCGCGACCTGGCCAAGACCCTGCGGCTCGGGCTGGTCACTGTCGATGGCGTCGCGAAAGTCGAGGTTCAGGGCCTTGCCGAAGAGGTGATCAACATCTCGATCCCGTCCGCACGGCTCACCGAACTGGGCCTTCCGCCGAACCAAATCCTGGGTATTCTGGCGGACGAGAACCAGGTGTTCTTGAACGGCGAGATCACCGAGGGCCCCGCCCGAATCGGCCTATCGGTTCCGCCAGGCTATGTAAGTCCCGAAGGTATAGAGTCGCTGCGGCTGGGCACGGCCGGAAACGTCGGCCAGGTCGCGGTCCATGACATCGCCCGCGTGACCCGTGAGTCGGCCGAACAGCCCAGCCAGATCATCCGGCAAAACGGCGCCCCAGCCTTCACCCTCGGCGTTTCGGCGTTAACGGACCGAAACGTGGTCGAAGTCGGCGAGGCGGTGTCGGCACGGCTGGAGCGCCTCGAGGCGGAGCTTCCGGAAGGCGCTGAGATCATTCCGATCTACGAACAGCACGTCGTCGTGGATGAAGCGGTTTCAAGCTTTCTCGTCAGCCTCGGACAATCGGTCACCATCGTCATCGCGGCGCTGATGCTGACCATGGGCTGGCGCGCAGGGCTCGTGGTTGGCGCGACGCTCGGGCTGACCGTCATCTCGACGCTGTTCTTCATGTCGATCTTCGGGATCGCGATGGAACGGATCAGCCTCAGTGCGCTGATCATCGCGATGGGAATGCTCGTCGACAACGCCATCGTCATTACCGAAGGGATGGTGATCGGCATGGCGCGCGGCAAATCCGCAGAGGAGGCGGCGGCAGAAACGGAAAGCGCGACGTCGATCCCGCTGCTCGGTGCGACCGTGATCGGGATCATGGCCTTTTCCGGAATTGGCCTGTCGCCGGATGCGACGGGCGAGTTTCTGTTCTCGCTCTTTGCGGTGATTGCGATCTCGCTACTGATGAGCTGGGCGCTTGCCGTTACGGTTACGCCCTACCTCGGCAAGCTGCTGCTCCGAGTGCCGAAGGACACGTCGACCGATCCTTACAAGGGCGCATTCTACGGGCTTTACCGCGTTTCTGTGGCTGGCGCTGCGAACCCGTGTGCTGGTCGTCCTGACGATTGTGGGGGTGACCGTCTGGTCCGTCATGGCCTTCGGGCAGGTCAAGCAGGCCTTCTTTCCCGCTTCGAACACACCGATCTTCTATGTCGAGTTCCAGATGCCGCAAGGAACCGACATCAACGTCACCGACACTGAAATGCGGCGGCTGGAGCAGATGCTTCTGGACGAGGACGGCGTGACGGACCTGACCGCCCTCGTCGGGAGAGGGGCGAGCCGCTTCATGCTGACCTATAATCCCGAGCAGTCGGATCCGAGCTACGGTCAGCTTATCGTTCGAGTTGCCGACGCCGAGGCTATCACGTCCATCGCGAGGCGGCTCAACCGGGATCTGCCCGCCGAATTCCCCCACGCCTTGGTCCGCGTCGAAGAAATCGTGTTCGGTCCGCCCGCCGGCGCCGATGTGGCAGTCCGCTTTTCGGGACCAGATCCTGTCATCCTGCGCCAGCTCGCGGACGATGCCACCAGGATTTTCGAGAAAGCAGGGACAATCACCAATCCGCGTACCGATTGGCGACAGCGAGAGATCCTTGTCGAACCCATTGTTGACGAGTCACGCATGCGCATTGCTGGCGCGACACGAAGCGCGATCGCGGATACCATCCGCTACGGAACGTCCGGCCTGCGTGTAGGCGAGCTGCGCGAGGACGACACGGTCATCCCAATCCATCTCCGTCTTCCCGAGAGTGACCGCGACGGTGTCGACCGTCTTCTTGACCTGTCGGTTTGGTCCGATGGGGGAGGATCATACGTTCCGATGGCCAACCTTGCCGAGCGGTTCGAGCCACGACTCGTCGAGGCACTCATTCACCGGCGCAACCGTGAACGAACGATCACCGCCCTCGGCGGCGCACGCGGCGACCTGACCGCCGACGAAGCCTTCCGAAGTGTCCGGACACAAATCGAGGCCCTCCCGCTTCCCGATGATTATTCGATGGAATGGGGCGGCGAGTACGAAAGCGCCAAGGATGCTCAGGCAAGCCTTGGCAAACAGCTTCCCTTGGGCTTTCTCGTCATGCTGACGATCTCGATTTTGATGTTCAACAAAGTTCGCCAGCCGCTCATACTGTGGCTCGTCGTGCCTATGTCCGTGACGGGCATGGTCTTGGGGCTCCTGTTCACCGGACTGCCCTTCACCTTCACCGCCCTGCTCGGCTTCCTGTCGCTTTCGGGCATGCTGATGAAAAACGCCATCGTTCTGGTCGAAGATATCGACCTGCAACGTGCAGATGGTGTTGCGGACTACGAGGCCGTGATGAATGGATCGGTCAGCCGTCTGCGCCCAGTGGTGCTCGCGGCCGGCACGACGATTTTCGGCATGGTTCCGCTCCTGCCGGCTGCCTTCTTCGCCTCGATGGCTGTGACCATCATGGGCGGCCTTGCCTTTGCTTCGGTCTTGACGTTGGTGGCCGTGCCCGTGCTTTTCGCGCTCCTCTTTCGGATTCGTCCACCGAAGCGGGAGAGCGAGCCGACCGGACCACAAACCGATCTGGCCTCGGTTTAACCATATGTTCCGGTTCGACGTGCCCGTCCGGCGTGCAGACACCTGACGGGCAAATCCTAAGTCGTGCCCCGAAGGCGTTCAGAAGCTGCCTTCCGTTGTGACCGGCAATCACTCTTCAATATTTCATGGCTTGATGTTAGTCCGCCATTGCGCTAGAAATCTAACAAATGTTAGAATTAGAGCGTGGCGAACCGATGGCCAGTCCACTTCATCAACTAAAAATCATCGAACTTGGTCATGTTATTGCCGGACCAATGTCGGCATCGTTGCTCTCTGATTTCGGTGCGGACATCATCAAGGTGGAGGCGCCCGACCGCGCCGACATGATGCGCGAACTCGGACCCAAGGCGGATGACGGGGTGGGGGTTTGGTGGAAGACTCTGGGTCGCAATAAAAGAACCCTGTGCCTGAACTGGAAGTCGGATGAAGGCCGGGACATCCTGCGCAGCATGGTTGAAAGCGCCGATGTCCTGATTGAGAATTTCCGGCCCGGGGTTCTTGAGCGAGCGGGCATTGGACCCGAAACCCTGCATGAATGGAACCCGGATCTGGTTATTCTGCGTGTATCGGGTTACGGTCAGGATGGCCCGATGCGCGACGTGCCGGCTTTCGGGCGCGCGGCTGAGGCTATGAGCGGTCTGGCCTATCTGACTGGTTTCCCCGACGGGCCGCCGATGCACCCCGGATTTCCGGCGGCCGACAGCACGACAGGTCTGATGGGCGCATTGGGAATCATGATTGCGCTGTTCGCCCGCGAAAAGGGGATAGCACGGGGTCAGGTTGTCGATCTGGCGGTATTCGAAGCGCTGCTTCGATTGATGGACTATCCTGTTCCCGCGTTGACGGGTGCTAACCTTTCGCCGCGGCGCAACGGGCTGCGCCAGCCGATGGACTTTGCGCCGGGGGGCATGTTCCGCACGTCTGATGGGGTTTGGCTGACCGTCTCGGCAGGTAGCGCGGAAACAGCGCAACGCCTGTTGCGGGCGGTCGGAGGGGACTCTTTGGCCGATGACCCGCGGTTCGAGACACTCGGCGAGATGTCGCAGCACATGGCGGTGGTCTTTGACGCGATCAATGATTTCGTCACGCAGCACACCGCTGAAGAAGTTACGGCTGTATTCGCCCGACATGATGCGGTTGCCTCTCGGGTGTTTAGCGTCGAGGAGATCACGACCAATGAGCAGATACGCCATCGCGGGAACATCGTATCGGTCGACGGCGAGCAGACCCAAGTCATCGGTCCGATCCCGCATCTAAGCGCGACGCCCGGTGAACTTCGCTGGCTGGGAAGATCGCCCGGCGCAGACAGCCGAAGTATTCTAAACGATCTTGGCCTTGATGATGAGCAGATCTCTGACCTTTGTGAGGCAGGACTCGTGAGACTGGAAGGCAAGGGGACGCCATGACATTTAGAATGACCACCGACCAACAGGAAGTCCGGGACCATATTCTGCGGATTTGTGCACAATTCGACGATGACTACTGGCTGGACCGGGATCGCAACGGTGGTTTTCCGCATGATTTGCACAGGGCAATGGCCGATGGCGGTTGGCTTGGCATCGCCATGCCTGAAGCGGTCGGCGGCGCCGACCTGGGGATCACTGAAGCGACGATCATGATGCAGGCGATTGCCGAGTCCGGGGCTGGGGCGAGCGGGGCCTCGACCATCCACATGAACATTTTCGGGCTCAACCCGGTGGTGAAGTTCGGGACTGATGAACAGCGCGCGCGCATGTTGCCCCCCCTAATCGCGGGTGATGAAAAGGCGTGTTTCGCCGTGACCGAGCCGACAACCGGCCTGGATACCACAAAGCTAAAGACCATGGCGGTGCGACAGGGGGACAGGTATGTCGTGCATGGTCAAAAGGTCTGGATTTCGACTGCGCAGGTGGCGGACAAAATGTTGCTTCTGGCCAGAACAACGCGGCTTGAGGATGTGACTAACCCGACCGAAGGGCTGAGCCTGTTCTATACCGAACTCAACCGAAATTTCGTTGATGTGCGAGAGATCGAAAAGATGGGGCGCAAGGCTGTCGATTCGAACGAGGTCTTCATCGACGGGTTGCCGATACCTGCCGAAGACCTGATCGGAGAAGAGGGCAAAGGGTTTCGGCAAATTCTGCATGGGCTGAATCCAGAACGCATCCTTGTGGCGGGCGAATGCATCGGCATCGCACGCAACGCTCTGACCCGCGCGGCGCAATATGCCAATGAACGAGTGGTTTTCGACCGGCCCATCGGTCAGAATCAGGGCGTTCAGCATCCGCTCGCTCAGGCTTGGGCGCGGGTGGAATCGGCCAATCTCATGGTGATGCACGCCGCCGCCCTTTACGATGCGGGGGAGCCCTGCGGCATCGAGGCGAACGCAGCCAAGCTATTGGCCGCCGACGCCGCGGTTGAGGCGACCGAGGCCGCACAGATCACCTTTGGCGGATTCGGTTACGCAAAGGAATATCACGTGGAACGTCTGGTCAGAGAAGCGCTCTTGTTCCGCATTGTACCTGTGACGCCGCAGATGTTGTTATCATTCATTGCTGAAAAAGCGCTAGGACTTCCAAAGTCTTACTGACCGCGAGACACGGATTGGGATAGCGCGTATTCGCTACTTGATTATTTTTCTAACAGCCGTTAGATTAACAGACAATGCCCCGCAATAGGGGAAAAGGGAGGAGGCGTCATGAGTGAGACGCAGTTCGGGTCTTCGCGAGAAGACCTGTCAAAACGCTCAACCGTGTATGCTGGCGATTTGTTCGCGGGTAAAACCGTTGTTGTAACCGGTGCAGGCGGAGGTTTGGGGTTGGCGATTGCGACCCTGTTCGCCAGGCTGGGCGCCAATCTGGCGATCAATGGACGCAACGAGGAAAAGCTGGCCTCGGCCAAAGAGTACCTCGAGAGTTTTGGGGGCAGAGTTTTCGCCGTGCCCATGACCATCCGTGACCCTGAACAGGTCGAGGATTTTGTCGCTAAGACGAATCAGGAATTCGGCTCCATAGACGTTCTGGTGAACAATGCGGGGGGGCAGTTTCCGCAGGCTGCGCTGGATTTTTCCCCGAAGGGCTGGACCGCCGTCATTGACACCAACCTCAACGGAACCTGGTGGATGATGCAATCCACGACGCGCCACTGGGTTGAAAACAAGCAATCGGGTTCCATCGTGAACATCGTGGCCGATATCTGGCGCGGCATGCCCGGCATCGCACATACCTGTGCGGCCCGGGCGGGGGTGATTTACCTGTCCAAATCGGTGGCGGTGGAGTGGGCGCCGCATGATATTCGCGTCAACTGCGTGGCGCCGGGTTGCTGCGAAAGCAATGGTTTCGGGAACTACCCTCCAGAGGGTGCTGCTACCTTCCAGGATTCCAATCCGATGCGGCACGCCGGCGACGAATGGGATGTCGCTGAAGGTGTTGTCTATATGGCGGCCAATTCAGGAAAATTCATAACCGGTGAAGTTCTGAACATCGACGGTGGGCAGCAATTGTGGGGGGACCCGTGGCCAACGGGGCGACCGGACTACTTCCAGATTTCCTGATGAAAGCCATGAACCTTAGTGGGGACAATAGTATCTAGATGACGACGAAGAGCAAAACAGCAATCGGTGCCGATGATAAGGCGATACTAGAGTGCAACGGGGTCGAACGACGGTTTGGCGGCATCGTCGCTGTCACCGGTGTTGATCTCGTCATTCGGCAAGGGGAGATCTTTGGGCTTGTCGGACCGAATGGCAGCGGCAAGACAACGCTAACGAACGCAATTACCGGGTTTTATCCGCCAAACGTAGGTACTGTCCGGCTGGCGGGAAAAGACATCACGGGCACAGCGCCTCATAAGGTTGCCAAGCTCGGGGTTGCGCGGACGTTCCAGAACCTTGCCCTTTTCAACGGGATGAGCGTTCTGGACAACATCCTGCTCGGGCGGCACATCCATATGAAACCGGGCGTCTTTCGCACGGCTTTCTATTGGTGGGCTGCACAGCGTGAAGAAATCGAGAACCGCAAGATCGTCGAGGAGGTGATCGAGTTTCTACAGCTTGAAAGCATCCGACATGAACTGGTCGATGGTCTTCCGATCGGGCTGAAAAAACGGGTCGAACTTGCGCGGGCATTGGTGGCCGAGCCGCAAATGTTGATACTCGATGAGCCGATGGCAGGCATGAATCAGGAAGAGAAGGGGTATATGTCCCGCTTCATTCTGGATGCCCGTGCCGAGCGTGGCGTCAGCGTTCTGCTGATCGAGCATCATATGGATGTCATCACCGGCATCTGTGATCGGATGCTGGCCCTGAATTATGGCGAAATGATCGCAAGCGGCATCCCGAAGGACGTTGTAAAAGACCCGCGGGTCATCGAGGCATATATCGGAGGGTCGCATGACTGATTTGACGCAGAAACAGTCTTCGGGCGGCGAAACGATTGGCGCACTGCTGGCGCTGAACGCCTCGAGACATGGATCGGAAATCGCACTTCGCGAGAAAGAGCGTGGGATCTGGAAAGAAACCACTTGGGCGGAATACGCCGAAGAGGTGCTTGCCTGCGCGGCCGGACTTGAAAAAATCGGCGTAAAGCCGGGCAAGGCAGTACTTATCCTGGGCGACAACCGTGCACGGCTATATGGCGGCATGCTGGCTGTTTCGTTGCTTGGTGCCTATGCAATGCCGGCCTATCCCGGCGCGACACTCGAAGAACTTCGGCACTTTCTTGGCGAAGTCGAAATTGTCGCGGCCATCGCCGAAGATCAGGAACAGGTAGACAAGATCCTGGAACTGAAGGGCGCGGGCGCTGAAGGTATCAACCACATTATTTATGATGAAGCGCGAGGCCTCGGATTCTATGAGGTTGAAGGGCTGATGTCCTGGGATCACCTGATCGAAGTCGGTCAGCACGATTTGAACGAAGCACCAAGTTTGCGCGATGAGCTCTTTGGTCGGGCAAAACCCGGCGATCCAGCCATTTTCATGCATTCGTCAGGGACCACGGGCAAGCCCAAAGGTATCGTTCTGAGTCAGAAAAACGTTCTTGCTGCGGCAAGGAACGGGCATGCAGCGGGTGCATTCGACGACAATGAGGAAATCCTCGCCTATCTGCCGATGGCCTGGGTGGGCGACTTCGCCATTACCGTCGCGGCGGCGCTGCTCTGCCGGTTCACCGTGAACGTGCCTGAACGCCAGGAAACCATCGTTCGCGACATGCGCGAAATCGCTCCGACATTTTATCTGGCGGCGCCGAGAAGCTGGGACCAGATGCTGACGACGGTCCAGGTGGGTATCGAGAATTCGACCCCGGTCAAAAAATGGCTGTACCATTTCTTCATGGACCGGGCTATCGCCGCCGAGACACGCAAGCTGAATGGCATTAGCGGCGGTGCACTAGAGCCTTTGGGCCGACTTTTGGGCGAGGCGATCGTTTTTGGTCCGATCAAGGACCAGTTCGGGATGAGTCGTCTGAAGAACGCGTTCACTGGCGGCGAAGCAATCGGTGAGGACACTTTTGTTTTCTACCGAGCCCTGGGAATCAAATTGCGCCAACTCTACGGCCAGACCGAAAATAGCGCGATCAATGCGATTCAGGCTCCGGGCGAGGTGCGCCTCCATACCGTTGGCAAACCCGCACCTGGCGTCGAGGTGAGCATCGCCGAGGACGGCGAGATCCTGGTGCGTTCGGACAGCGTGTTTGAAGGCTACTTCAACAAGCCCGAAGCGACCGCTGAAGCCCTTGCGGGCGGCTGGCTGCATACCGGCGATGCCGGTTATCTGGAGGATGACGGCCACCTCGTCGTTTTGGGCCGTGTCTCCGAGGTTATGCATACGGCTGGCGGTGAACGTTATGTGCCAAACTACATCGAGAACCGGCTGAAATTCAGCCCGTATATCAAGGACGCGGCGGTGATCGGCGCGGGCCTTGATGAATTGACGGCAATGGTCTGTGTGGATTTCGAGGCTGTGGGGCACTGGGCCGAGGTGAACGGCGTGCCTTATGTGTCTTATGCCGATCTGTCGCAGCGCGAAGAGGTCGCGGCATTGCTGGGCGAGGCGTTTGAGCGGGTCAACAAGGCCGTCACCAAACCATTGCGCCTGAAGCGCTTTGTCAGTCTGCCGAAAGAGTTCGACCCCGACGATGGCGAGATCACGCGAACCCGAAAACTGCGGCGCAAGGTCGTTCAGGAACGCTACGCTGATGTGATCGCGGCACTCTACGACGGTTCAAAAGAGGTCCATGTAAGCGCGCAGGTGACTTACGAGACCGGGGAAGTAGGGAAGGTTGAAAGAATCCTTCCCATCAGGGAGGTATAAATGGACTGGATATTTCTAGCCGAGCTTGCGATCAACGGGGCCCTGACGGGCCTGTTGTATTCGCTGTTCGCCATCGGACTTGTGCTGATCTACAAGGCGTCTTCGGTGCCCAATCTGGCGCAGGGCGGGCTGACGATGGTGGGGGCCTACGTGGTTCTTGTCCTGTCGCACGATGCGGGTCTGCCTTTGTGGCTGGCCATTCCGCTGGCCGCGGTCATCATGTGCGGCCTGGGTTTTGGCATCGAGCGGGTGGCGCTGCGGCGTCTTGCCGGACGCCCGGTCGTCATGATCCTGATGCTAACACTTGGCCTCGATATTTTCCTGCGGGGCACAACGCTTGCAATCTGGGGCGGGACGTCGCGTTCGATGGAACTGGGCGTCAGCTATGAGCCGCTGTTCCTGGGCGACATCTTCGTTAGCCGCATCCATCTTGTCGGTGCAGGCGTCGCGCTGGCTCTGTTCGTCGCGTTCATGCTGTTCTTCCGGACCCGCACCGGGATCAAGCTGCGGGCGATCGCGGATGATTACATGGCGTCGTGGTCGGTTGGTGTCTCGGTCGAGCGCGGTGTCGGGCTATCCTGGGCGCTGGCGTCTGTGGTGGCCGTGGCGGCAGGTGTGATCTGGGGCGAAATCCAGGGTGTCGATCAGGCGCTGTCGCTGTTGCTGCTCAAGGGGCTGACGGTGGCAGTTCTTGGCGGTCTCGATTCCATTCTTGGCGCCGTGGTCGCGGGCATCATTCTGGGGGTGGTCGAAAACGTCGGCGCCGATTTCCTCGATCCGCTGGTCGGAGGCGGGAGCCGCGAGCTTATCGTCGCCGTCGTGCTCATTCTTACGGTGATGATCCGCCCGCACGGTCTGTTCGGCCGTCACGACATCGAAAGGGTGTAAGGGATGTTTTATAGACTTTCCGGTGTCCACCACGCGAACTATGTTTCGGACAGCCGTATCTTCAAGGTGCCTGCCGACCGGAACCTGGCCGCGTTCATCTTCCTGTTGGGCCTTGCTGCGCCATTCATCATACCTTCGCTCTACTTGAACAGTTACATGCTCCCGTGGCTGATCTGGACGGCCGCCGCACTCGGGCTGAACCTGGTGACAGGTTGGGCTGGGCAGCTTCACTTGGGCTATGCCGCGGTGATGGCGGTCGGGGCGTACTCGGCGATCCACGCCGCGCGTTTCGGGGTGCCTTGGGAGTTTGCCCTGATCCTTGGCGGATTGACGTCATCCGTGATCGGCAGCCTGTTCGCCTTTGCCGCATTGCGGGTCAAGGGGCTCTATCTCGCGCTCACGACGCTCGCGATGCAATTCGTGATGGACTGGGTTCTGACACACTCGCCGACGATTTCGGGGGGCTCACACGCGTCGCTTCAATCTCCGACACTGGCGCTGCTCGGGCAGGAGATCACTTCTGACACCGGGTACTACTATGTCGCCTTGGGATGGTGCGTGCTGGTGACGATCTTCATGCTCAACCTCAAGCGCACCGGGCTTGGCCGTGCCCTGGTCGCCGTTCGGGAGAAGGACTTTGCCGCCGCGATCCTGGGAGTGAACAGCTTCTACTACAAGATCCTGGCTTTCGCGACATCGTCGTTCATCGCGGGTGTCAGCGGTGCCTTGCTTGTTGCCACCTTCTTCTTTCTTGCCGCGCCTGAACAGTTCTCAGTCTCCGTTTCAATCCAGGTTCTTGCTATGGTGATCGTTGGCGGCCTCGGCAGCGTAATCGGATCCTATTTCGGTGTTGCTCTGATCCTTCTTGTCCCCGGTTTGGTGAACGGTCTCGTCGTCACCGTGAGCGAGGGGCTTGGTATGCAGATCAATGTTGAAACGCTCGCTCACATCCCAAATGCGGTCTATGGCGCGCTGATCGTCATTATCCTTCTGATCGAACCGCTTGGTTTGGGAAAACTCTACGGCAACATCAGAGACTACCTGATGGTCTGGCCCTTCGATCAGTTTAAGAAATAAGGGAAATGCCGATGCAAGAAAAAGTTGAAGCCGCGCCCATTCTGTCAATGAACAGTGTCGAGGTGCTGTATGACAATGTAATGCTGGCGATCAAAGGCGTTTCGATCCAGGTGCCAACGGGCGAGATGATCGCGCTCCTTGGCTCAAACGGAGCGGGAAAAAGCACCACGCTAAAAGCGATCAGCGGTCTTTTGAAGGCGGAGCGCGGACGTATCAGCCGGGGCGAAGTCAAGTTCCAGGGAACGGACATCACCGAGATGCTTGCCCAAAAGCGCGTCGAGATGGGCATCTGTCACGTTATCGAAGGGCGACGGGTCTTTGAGCATCTGACGCCGGACGAGAACCTGACCGCTGCCGCGCCGCGCGGCATGTCCCGGTCGGTTCTGAATGCGGAAAAGGAAAAGATCTACGACTATTTCCCACGACTTGCCGAACGCCGCAATTCGCAAGCAGGCTATTTGTCGGGTGGCGAGCAACAGATGCTCGCCATCGGCAGGGCCCTGGTGACGCAGCCGAAACTGTTGATGCTGGATGAACCAAGTCTTGGCCTTGCCCCGTTCCTGGTCGAAGAGATCTTTGGCATCCTGCAAAAGATCAATCAGGAGGAGGGCATGTCTGTCCTGCTGGTGGAACAGAACGCCCTGGCCGCACTGGAGATCGTTTCCGAAGGCTATCTGATCGAAAACGGCCGTGTTGTCATGCATGGCACGGCTGAGGCGCTCAAATCCAACTCCGATATTCAGGAGTTTTATCTCGGCGGCGGGGAGGCCACCGATTTTCACAATGTCAAACACTACAGCCGCCGCAAACGCTGGCTGAGCTGAAGTTTTAACCAAGACTGTTCAGGGGGGACATGATGAAGGCACTTACAAAGGCGTTAGCCGCCATATCGCTGATGACCGGCATGGCAGCCGGAACGCAGAGCCAGGCTGAGCCATTCAAGATCGGCATCTGCTACGACCTCAGCAAAGCCTATACCTTTGCCACGCCGCAGGTTGCCCAGGCGGCACAGGATCTCGCCAAACTGGTCAATATGAAGGGCGGCATCGGAGGAGAACCGGTCGAGGTTATCGTGCGCGATCACGGGAACGAGCCGCAGCGCGGGATCGAGTGCTACTCCAAGCTCAGCCGCGAGGGAGTGTTCGTCTTCGATACACTGTCCACCCCGGTGTCTCTGGCTATCCTTCCGCGGGCCATGGAAGATGGACGTATCCTGATGCAGTCACTTGTCGGCCGCGGCGATGCCGTGGATGGCACGGTCTTTGACTGGGTCTATCCGATCGGGCCTACCTATTGGGGGCAGGCCGCCAACGACGTCGCCTACATCAAGCAATTGCATGACGGCGACTTGTCGGACGTGAAGGTGGGGTTTGTTTACTTCGATTATCCCTTCGGGCAGGAGCCAATCGAGATTCTCGAAACCCTGTCCGAGAAAGAGGGTTTCGAGCTTCAACTCTATCCCGTGCCGCTTCCGGGCAGTGATCAGGCCGGTGTGTGGTCCAAGGTGCGCCGCGAGAAGCCTGACCACGTGATCGTCTGGATGCTGGGAGGCGCGCATGTGGTCGCCTCGAAAGAGATGAAGCGAAATGGCATCCCGATGGAGAAATACATTTCCGTCAATTGGCTGAACGAGGTGGACATTGCCAATATCGGCAACGAAGCAGCCATCGGCATCAAACGCGGCACCAATGTCGTGGGTGGACAGGATGTTGCCCTGTACCAGGAAATCATGACCGAGCTCTATGACAAGGGACAAGGTTCCGGCCCGCTGGAGAAGACGCAGGACGTTTTCTACAACACCGGACTGGCCATGTATTCGATCATGTTTGAGGCCGCGCGCAAAGCGGTCGAAAAGGAAGGCCTTCCGATCACCGCGAAGTCTTACAAGGCGGGGCTGGAAGCGCTTGAAGGCTATGACGCGAACGGGCTGATGGCCCCGATCACGGTGACCGCCGACGATCATGGCGGTGGCGGCAAAACGCGTATCGAAATGTGGGACGGCAAGGCCTGGGTGCCGCAAACCGACTGGATCGCGGAATACACCGATGTCGTATGAGAAGTGGTGAAGGAAAGCTCTTCGAAATACGAACAATAAAAAGCGACCGAAAGATGGGCACCTGCCGTGAACGGCTGCGGCGCGCCCGGAACAGGATCAAGCCGGTAGACCATCATCCATGGGAGGAAAACATGGTGAACCTTACAAAGCAACTCAAGACTGTGGCTCTTGCCGCAGCGTTGGCAACAGGTGGGACGCTTGCGTCCGCGCAAGACAAGGAACCGATCCGGTTCGGGCTGTGCTTCGACCTCAGTAAATCGTATACCTTCATCTCGCCACAAGTGGCCCAGGCCGCGCAGGATCTGGCGATGTACACCAACGACAACGGTGGCATCGAAGGGCATCCGGTGGAAATAATCGTGCGCGATCACGGCAACGAACCCCAGCGTGGCGTTGAATGCTATGAGCAACTCAAGCGCGACGGTGTCTTCACCTTCAATTTCCTGTCCACGCCGGTCACGAACGCTGTTTTGCCGCGTGCCATGAAAGACGGCAACGTTCTGATGCAATCCTTCGTTGGCCGCGGCGACGCCGTGGATGGCGAAGTGTTCGAATGGGTTTTCCCGGTCGGTCCGACGTACTGGCAGCAGGCGGCAAATGACGTTGCCTTCATCAAGGGCCAGATGGACGGTGATCTGTCCAACGCGAGGATTGGCTTTATCTATCTGGATTACCCCTTCGGTCAGGAACCGATCGAGATCCTGAAAACACTTTCTGAAAAGGAAGGATTTGAGCTGGAGCTTTATCCTGTGCCGCTCCCCGGTTCGGATCAAGCCGGCGCATGGAGCAAGATTCGCCGCGACAAGCCTGACTATGTGATCAGCTGGCTGCTTGCCGGCGGACACGTGGTCGCCTCCAAGGAAATGCGCCGCAACCGTTTCCCGATTGACCGGTATCTGGCGGTAAACTGGCTGAACGAAGTGGATATCGCCAACATCGGCGCACAAGAGGCGAAGGGCATTCTGCGCGGAACCAACGTGGCCGGTGGCCAGGAAGTTCCGATCGTGAAGACGATGCTGGACACCTACTATGCCAATGGCAAGGGCAGCGGGCCCGAAGAACTGGTCCGTGACGTTTACTACAACACTGGCATGGCGATTTACTCGGCCGGTTTTGAGGCTGCACGTATCGCAATTTCCGAAAACGGCTGGCCGATCACGCCGGAGAGCATGAAGGCGGCCTATGAATCGATCGAGAACTTCGATGGCAACGGCGTCATGGCTCCGGTTACAGTGACCGACAAAGACCACGGTGGCGGCGGCAAGACGCGCGTCGAACAATGGAATGGCGAAACCTGGGTTCCGCAGACCGACTGGAGCGCCGATTATCTCGACGTTGTGTGGGAAGTCATCAAGCACAGCTCGGCGACGTTCACCACCGAATAAGTCGGCCGAACAAGCATGAACTTCCCCGCGGCAAACCTGTCGCGGGGAAGCTTCGCCCCAGGTTTATCCAAAGAATACGAGGCAGGCATCATGAGCCCCATTGACGTGAACATCGCGGACGGTATCGCGACCGTCTCAATCAACCGGCCCGAGCGCAAGAATGCGCTTTCCGTGGCCGCGACAAACGGGTTGACCGATGCCTGGGAACAGATCGAAGCGGATGACAACGTGCGCGTGGCAATTCTAACCTCTGCCGATTGCGGGGTTTTCAGCGCGGGGCTGGATCTGAAGGAAGCCACGCAGATCGCCCGCGATGAGGGCGTCGATATTCTGTCCAAGATGCGCGATCCGTTTCACGAGACCATGCGCGACTGCAAGAAACCGATCATCGCGGCGATGACCGGGTCGCTGATGGCGGGCGGCATGATGCTGACGCTGAATTGCGATTTGCGGGTCGGACTCAAGGGGACCAAGGTCGGCATCACCGAGGTGAAGATCGGGCGCGGATCGCCTTGGGCGTCGCCGGCGCTGTCGATGTTGCCGCAGCCCATCTTGATGGAAATTGTTCTGACCGGCGACCTGATGCCAATCGAACGTTTGCACGATTACGGGTTCACCAACTACCTCGAAGAGACGCCCGATGCCGTTCGCTCACGCGCGCTCGAACTGGCCAGACGCATCGCCAGCGCGGCGCCGCTTTCGGTGATTGCGGCGAAAGGCGGCGTTCGCGCAACCATGGATCTGGGCTGTGCGGGTGGCCTTGAGGAAGGCAAGCGCCTGCACGAGGTAGTCTATGCCAGCAATGATGCCATTGAAGGCCCCAAGGCCTTTGCCGAAAAGCGCACGCCGGTCTGGACCGGAACCTGAAGGAGACATACCATGAGCGACTTGATGCGATTGGACAGGGAAGGCCCCATCGGCGTCCTGCGCTTTCTTCAGCCAGCAAAGCGCAACCCTTACAGCATCGGGTTCGTCGAAGAACTGGTGGCGCTCCTGCGCGAGGCTGAACAGGATGATGTAATCCGCGTCGTTGTCATGACAGGCGGCGATCATTTCAGCAGCGGCGGCGATCTCGTTGGATTTCAGGCTGAAATCGCGAAAGGCGCAAGGGCGACATCGGAAATGGTCGACCGGGTTCACGATGGCGGACGCGCAGCCTATCTGTTTCGGAAGCCTCTGATTTCTGCTGTATGCGGGGTGGCATTTGGTGCGGGTCTCAGCCTGGCGCTGTCTGCGGATATCGTCGTAGCCGCCGAAGATGCCCGGTTGTGCGAAGTTTTTGCGCGCGTCGGCGGCTGTCCCGACACCGGCTCGAGCTGGCTGCTTCAGCAGCGTGCCGGTGCGGGCGTGGCGCGGATGCTTGTTCTCACAGGTCGTGAAATAGACGGGCGCACCGCCAGGGAACTGCGCGTTGTCGAAGAATGCGTACCCGCCGACCAGGTCGAGCAACGCGCTCTGGAAATTGCCCACGAGATCGCCCCACACCCGATGTTCGGCATTCAGACCGCCAAGCGCGTGATGCGCGCCGCAGCAGAGTGCAGCTATCTGGAGGCGCTGGACATCGAGCGCGATGCCCAAAGCGTTTTGCTGTGCGCGCATGATTTTCCAGAGGCCATGAAAGCGTTCTCCGAGAAAAGAAAACCCGAATTCAACGACCGATAGGTCGGTAGAAACCATATCTAACAACCCAAGGAGATCGTAGATGAAGGTGCTTGTGCCTGTCAAACGCGTGATCGACTACAACGTGAAAGTGCGCGTCAAAGCGGACGGAAGTGGTGTCGATCTTGCCAACGTGAAAATGTCGATGAACCCCTTTGACGAGATCGCCGTCGAAGAGGCCATCCGCCTGAAAGAAGCCGGCAAGGCAGACGAGGTCGTCGTCGTCTCGATCGGTGTGAAGCAGAGCCAGGAAACCCTGCGCACCGCGCTGGCCATGGGCGCTGATCGCGCAATCCTGGTCGTTGCCGCTGACGACGTGCACACCGACATCGAGCCCCTGGCCGTCGCCAAGATCCTTGCCAAGGTCGTCGAGGAAGAGGCCCCCGGCCTGGTCCTGGCTGGCAAACAGGCGATCGACAACGACATGAACGCCACCGGTCAGATGCTGTCGGCGCTGCTGGGGTGGTCGCAGGGAACCTTTGCCTCGGAGCTGGACATCGATGGCGACAAGGCCGTTGTGACCCGCGAAGTGGACGGCGGCCTGCAGACCATCAACGTCACGATGCCCGCCATTGTCACCGTCGACCTGCGCCTGAACGAGCCGCGCTATGCGTCGCTGCCCAACATCATGAAGGCAAAGAAAAAGCCGCTGGACGAAAAGACCGCCGCCGATTACGGCGTCGATGTCAGCCCGCGCCTGGAGATCGTCAAGACCGACGAGCCCGAAACGCGCAAGGCGGGCGAAATCGTGGGCTCGGTGGACGAGCTTGTTGCGAAACTCAAGGAAGCGGGGGTTGTGTGATGGCTGTTCTTCTTCTTGCCGAAGTCACCGATGGCGAACTGGCTCTGGACGCGACCGCGAAAGCCGTGACCGCGGCCAGGGCACTGGGTGATGTCACCGTTCTGGCCGCTGGCGCATCCGCCGCCGCCGCGGGCGCCGCCGCCGCCAGGATCGACGGCGTGTCCCGGGTTCTGGTCGCCGAGGATGCCAGCCTGGGCCACCGCCTGGCGGAGCCCACCGCGGGGCTGATCGTGTCGCTGTCGGGCGATTACAGCCATATCGTGGCGCCCGCCACCACCGACGCCAAGAACGTGCTGCCCCGCGTGGCGGCCCTGCTGGACGTGATGGTGATCTCGGACGCTTCGGGCGTGGTCGATGCCGACACCTATCAACGGCCGATCTATGCCGGCAACGCGATCCAGACCGTGAAATCCCGGGACGCGAAAAAGGTTGTCAGCTTCCGCACCGCCAGCTTTGACGCAGCCGGTACCGGTGGCTCGGCCGCCGTGGAAACCGTGGGCGGCGCATCCGCCTCGGGCCTGTCGGAATGGGTCGAAGACAAGATCGCAGAAAGCGATCGCCCCGAACTGACCTCGGCCGGCATCGTCGTGTCGGGCGGCCGTGGCGTTGGCTCGGAAGACGATTTCGCACTGATCGAGAAACTGGCCGACAAGCTGGGCGCCGCCGTTGGCGCATCTCGCGCCGCCGTCGACTCGGGCTTTGCACCGAACGACTGGCAGGTCGGCCAGACCGGCAAGGTGGTCGCGCCTGACCTGTACATCGCCGTCGGCATCTCGGGTGCAATCCAGCACCTTGCGGGCATGAAGGACAGCAAGATCATCGTCGCGATCAACAAGGACGAAGAGGCCCCGATCTTCCAGGTGGCCGATTACGGCCTGGTCGCCGACCTGTTCGAAGCCGTGCCCGAGCTGATCGACAAGCTGTAAGTCATTGCGAAAAAGTACAAAGAGGCCCGCCTATTTTGTCGGGCCTTTTTTGTACGAGTCGAATGAGCGGCGAGTGGATTGGATAGACCCAAATGCACACGGTCCGAAGCCTTATGATGCCTGGTCAGAACAGCTCTGGTTCGTTGCCAAGAATTAAGCACTTGTTAGAATTTCCTTAAAGCAAGCATGACTCGATAGGAAAAATACATGTCTCTGATCAAGAATTCCCCTAGGGCCTTCTGTGGTTGCCGCCCGTAGTGCAAGAATTTTTTGACCCTATTGGCGAGTGATCGAGTGCGGTCTTCTGTAAGGCCTCGAGATGCGGCACTTCCAAAAGCCGCGGGCCGGGATGGTGATCAGCGGATCAGGTCCAAATCTGTTGAGCGAGCTCTGAGCTCGTAGGCCCTTCTGTGGTTGCCGCCCGTAGTGCAAGAATTTTTTGACCCTATTGGCGAGTGATCGAGTGCGGTCTTCTGTAAGGCCTCGAGATGCGGCACTTCCAAAAGCCGCGGGCCGGGATGGTGATCAGCGGATCAGGTCCAAATCTGTTGAGCGAGCTCTGAGCTCGTAGGCCCTAACTGGTTTTCCCAATCCAGATCTATTCGATCGTTTTGCCCATTCAGGTCGTCGTCTTCTTACACTCCCCTTGGCACCGTCGCTAGCAGTTCAACAAGAGCATCATGCCGCGACTGCCAGCGC
>NZ_LWER01000441.1:0-16508 GCF_001634775.1 Sulfitobacter sp. HI0027 | reverse complement strand
GGGAAAAGTCTATCTTTCCCCAATCATCGATTGCTTCGACGGACTCGTCTTAAGTTGGACCATAGGGACCAGACCGGATGCCGATCTCGTAAACTCAATGCTTGATGCAGCGGTAGAGACCATCGCTGACAGCGAAGTGCGGCCCATCGTCCACAGCGATCGCGGAGGCCACTATCGCTGGCCTGGCTGGCTGGAACGTATCGAGGCAGCAAAGCTCGTTCGTTCGATGTCACGAAAGGCGAGTTCGCAGGACAATGCAGCATGTGAAGGCTTCTTCGGACGCCTGAAGACTGAGTTCTTCTATCCTCGCGATTGGCGAGCCTTCACCGTGGCCCAGTTTATTGACGAGGTTGATGCCTACATCCGCTGGTACAACGAAACACGCATCAAGATGTCCCTTGGTGGCAGAAGCCCGATCGAATACCGTAAAAGCCTCGGCATTATCCCGTGAAAACAGTCCAAGTTTTTGTCCGCACCCCCACCGGGTCAGTTCTCAGTGACAATCAACACCAACGGTCGGTGATGGTCATCGTCGCAAGGATCACGCCCTCTTGATCGCGCAGGGCGATGTCCTGACCGAGTTCCAGCTTTTCGGCAAAGGCTTCGCTGACGTCGAGGTTGATCGGCATGGGCCAGAGGCTGCCATCGGCCAGCCGCATGTTCTCGACCACGCCGTCATAATCTTCCTCGGACAGGAAACCTTTGAGCGGGTTGAAACCGCCGTTCATCAAAAGCTCCAGATCGCAAATCTGACGCGGGGTGAGATCAAGGCTCACCAGATTGCCGGCTTCGATCTTGAGTTTCTGCGAAGACTCGTAAGAGACATAGAGTTCGGGGATCGGCGCGAGGTTGCTGGGCATCATGACTATCACTTTTTCTAAACTTAGCAGGTGGCTTTGAATGGGGCCGCCATAGCTGCAATGCGCGTGATATGTCTATAGATTTAGTGCTCTGAGCCTGAAACTTCTTACCTGTTGCCCACTCAAATTCCTGAAAGTTAAGGGGGGCGAGGTCACAGTTTCTCCACCTCACGCCAGCGCCCAAATCGCGCTCCCGCAACTGGACTATCCAATAGATTTAGTCCTCTGACGCCCTGCAGGGCGTACTCTCACTTGCGTTGGAATGGGCAATTCCTCCCGCCCATCGTGGTCTACCCCTCACGCCTTCCCGCACCAACGTCACACGGGCCGTCCCCATCCGACATTCCGCTTCTACCGCAAAACAGCGCGCGCCCCATACGCGAGTTGCCCAAAATTTCACAGTTCGGCTGCCAACTGCCCAATCATACAGCACCCTTTCTGCGGTGCAGAAATTTCCCCGCGGTCGGGGCTTGCTGGCTCGGTCCTCTGAACTGAGGCTGTAGAGGCTCCGCTACGGGGCGTCGCGAACGGAGAAGTCCGGCAAGGGGGCCATCCGTGCGTAACTATAATAAACGCTGTGTGGAAATGCATTTGGCCTTTGGCATGCTTGCGTCTCCGCTCTTCCGCACACCAAACGGGGATACCGAAATGAGACTTTCCACCAAACGCACACTTACTGCGACCGCTGCCCTATTGATCGCAGGTTCAGCCGCCAGCGCGGAATGCGAGGACCCGATCAAGGTTGGCGTGCTGCACTCTCTGTCCGGCACGATGGCCATTTCCGAGACGACGTTGAAAGACACGATGGAGCTTTTGATCACGCAACAAAACGCTGCGGGCGGTCTGTTGGATTGCGAAATCGAAGCCGTTGTCGTGGATCCCGCCTCGGATTGGCCTTTGTTCGCCGAAAAGGCGCGCGAGCTTCTGACCGTGTCCGAGGTGGATGTCATCTTCGGCTCCTGGACATCTGTTTCGCGCAAATCCGCATTGCCTGTTCTGGAAGAGTTGAACGGCCTGATGTTCTACCCGGTTCAGTATGAGGGCGAGGAAAGCTCGCGCAACGTGTTCTATACCGGCGCGGCCCCGAATCAGCAGGCGATCCCTGCGACCGATTATTTCCTGGAGGAACTGGGCGTCGAGAAATTTGCTCTGCTCGGCACGGACTATGTCTATCCCAGAACCACCAACAATATCCTTGAACAGTACCTTTTGGACAAGGGCATCCCCAAGGAAAACATCTTCGTTAACTATACACCCTTCGGGCATTCGGACTGGTCCACCATTGTGGCGGATGTGGTCGAACTGGGGGCGGATGGCTCTCAGGTGGGCGTGATCTCGACCATCAACGGCGACGCGAATATCGGCTTTTACAAGGAGTTGGCGGCTGCCGGTATCTCGGCTGATGACATTCCGGTCGTGGCATTTTCGGTCGGGGAAGAAGAGCTTTCGGGCCTCGATACCGCTGACCTAGTCGGCCACCTCGCGGCGTGGAACTACTTTCAATCCGCAGAATCCGATGCGAACGACGAATGGGTCGCCGCTTGGAAAGAGGCGATGGGCGAAGACCGCGTGACCAACGACCCGATGGAAGCCCATTACATCGGTTTCAACATGTGGGTGAACGCGGTCACCGAAGCGGGCACCACGGATGTGGATGCGGTGCGTGCGGCGATGTATGGGCAGGAATTCCCGAACCTCACCGGCGGGACGGCTGTCATGCTGCCCAATCACCACCTCGCCAAGCCTGTCTTGATCGGTGAAATCACCTCTGACGGCCAGTTCGACATCATCAGCCAGACCGAAGAAGTGCCCGGCGATGCATGGACGGACTTCTTGCCTGAATCGGCTGTGCTGGTCTCCGATTGGAAAGAGCTTGAGTGCGGCATGTACAATACCGAAACCAAGACCTGCGTTCAGTTGACCTCAAATTACTAACGCCAACAGTCGGGCGCGTTCTCAACCGCGCCCGACACTCTTTCTAAACACTCTTTCCGTCCGAAAGCCCCATATCTCATGGTTCGAATACTGCTCAGCCTGATGTGCTTGCTGACATCCGTCAGTCTTGCATCCGCTCAGGAACTTCAGTCTGTCTTGCAGACCCACGCCGAAGAGGTGGCCAAGCCATCGCGCAAATCGGTCGGCGTTTTGCTGGACGATCTGGTGGCATCGGGCCTGCCGCAGGTTCCTGTTTTTCTGGAGCAATGGGCCGAGCGGAGCGTCTGGCAAGACGATGCAACTGGCCTGTTCTACTTTGCGAAGGAAGCCGGCGATACACTCACGCTGCGCGACGTTGATACGGGCGAAGAGACAACGGCTTCTTCGGACAGTTTCAGCCAGCTGCGCCCCAACGGCGGTGTGCGGCGTGTCATCGGCACGGCATTGGTGCAGTTCCAACTGTCTGATCCCGACCCCGAACGCCGCAGCGCCGCCCTTGAAAGCATCGCGAGACGCAGCGATGCCAGCCAGCTTGACCCGCTCTTGGCCTCGCTCGAAGGGGAGAATGATCCCATCCTGCGCGCCCGCAAACAGCAACTGAGCAATTTCTTGACCGCGCGCTTCGGAGCGGCCCCCGAGGCGCGCATTCGTGCGATCGAAAGCCTGTCTTCCGACACCTCTCTCGAAGCCCGCGCGGTGCTGAGCCAAATTCTATCTGTAACGACAGGCGTTGCGGCAGAGCAGCCCGAGGGTAACATCGCCCGCAATCTTGACCCCATGGTGGCCCCTTCGGCGAGCTATGAGACGCTGGTCGAAGCCGATCTTGCCCCTGCAATCGTGCCGCCCGGTGATATTCGTGCTGCCCTTGAAGCCAATATCGTCGATGGCCGCGTCGGCGGCATCCCTCTGGCGCAACTGGACGACCCGGACAAGCGGATGGATGCGTATCGTGCGCTTGCCGAGGCGGGGACCGTCCCGCCGTTGGTAACGCCGGATGATATCGTCACCGCCCTGCAGAATGCCGTCTTCTATGAACGCTACGAAGAGGATGACAGGGCGATCACCGACGCTGCCCGCACCACGCTTGACGCGGTTGAGACGCAGGTCGGCTGGGCGCAGACCTTTGATTTGACGTTGGACGGTTTGTCGCTGGCCTCGATTTATTTCCTCGCAGCGATTGGGCTGGCGATCACCTTTGGGCAGATGGGGGTCATCAACATGGCCCATGGCGAGTTTATCATGATGGGCGCCTATACGGGCTATGTCGTGCAACTCATCGTCCCTGACTACACGGTCTCGCTGCTCATCGCGCTGCCGCTAGCCTTTGCCGTTACCTTTGGGGCGGGTGTCGCAATGGAGCGGCTGGTGATCCGGCATCTCTACCATCGCCCGCTTGAAACCTTATTGGCGACCTTCGGCATCTCGATCGCCTTGCAGCAAATCGCCAAGAATATCTTTGGCACTCAGGCCCGCCCGCTGACATCGCCTGAGTGGCTTCGGGGCGCGCTCGTGATCTCGGATGTGGTTCAAATCAGTTACATCCGCATTGCCATATTCGTGCTGGCGCTGATCTTTCTATTTTTGCTGCTGTATATCCTCAAGCGCACGCGCCTTGGTTTGGAGGTGCGCGCGGTGACGCAAAACCCGGGCATGGCGGCTTCAATGGGCATCAACCCTGACCGCATCAATATGATGACCTTTGGGCTGGGGTCCGGCATCGCCGGGGTCGCGGGCGTCGGCATCGGCCTTTATGCGCAGGTCACCTCTGAAATGGGCGCGAACTATATCGTGCAAAGCTTCATGACCGTCGTAGTGGGCGGTGTTGGATCGGTATTCGGCACGCTGGCCGGAGCGGGGCTGATTGGCTTCCTGCAAAAGGGGATCGAGTGGTTGAACCCGTCCAACACACTGGCGGCACAGACCTACATGATCCTTTTCATCATCCTGTTCATTCAATTCCGGCCCAAGGGCATCGTCGCCCCCAAAGGCCGGGCAGCGGCGGATTGAGCCATGACCCAGACGCACAGCCAACGACGGTCTTTCATCGGCCGCAATCCTTCGGTTCTCTACTTCCTTGCCGCACTGGGTCTCTTTACAGTCCTTGTGACGGTGATGTCCGAAGCCGCCGGTACCGGTCTTGTCTCAACCTCCTTCGTCAAGACATTGGGCAAAGCCCTGTGTCTTTGCCTCGTGGCCATCGCGATGGATGTCGTTTGGGGGTATTGCGGCATCCTTAGCCTCGGTCATTTCGCCTTTTTCGGGATCGGCGGCTACGCCATCGGGATGTGGCTCATGTATGCGCGGACGGAAAACATCGTCGCGGAAAGCCTCGCAGGTCAGGTCATCCCGCCAACCCCGCAAGAGATTTCAGACGCCATCGGAAACCAGATTTTCGGTGTCGTCGGCTCATCGGAATTCCCATTGATCTGGGCCTTCGCGGACAACCTTTTTATCCAATTGGCCTTCGTCGTGCTGATCCCCGGCGCCCTTGCGCTGGTCTTTGGCTGGCTCGCATTCCGCAGCCGCGTCAACGGCGTTTACCTGTCGATCCTGACCCAAGCCATGACACTGGCGCTCGCGCTCTACCTGTTTCAGAACGACAGCGGTTTGCGTGGCAACAACGGTCTGTCGGGCCTGCAAAACATCCCCGGCTTCGCCGAAAGCGGCCAAGACGTGGTCTCCATCGTCTTTTTCCTCGCCTCTGCCTTGGCGCTTGCTCTGGGCTATCTGTTTTTCGCATGGATCACCGACAGCAAGCTGGGCAATGTCATCCAAGCCATCCGTGACGATGAATCGCGCGTTCGTTTTCTGGGCTACCATGTAGAGAGCTATAAGCTCTTCGTCTTCACCATCACCGCCATCGTCGCAGGCATCGCCGGCGCGCTTTATTACCCGCAAGCGGGCATCATCAACCCGGCTGAAATCGCCCCCATCGCGTCGATCTATCTCGCGGTATGGGTCGCCATCGGCGGGCGTGGCCGGCTTTACGGTGCGGTGATCGGTGCGGCGGTGGTCTCACTTTTGTCCAGTTGGTTTACGGGCGGCGGCGCGCCCAGCATCAATCTGGGGGTCTATACGATCCACTGGGTTGATTGGTGGCTGGTGCTGCTTGGCCTGAGCTTTGTACTTATCACGCTGTTTGCCCCCAAGGGCATCGGCGGCCTCTTTGACAAACTGGTGCGCAAGTCATGAGTTCTCTTTTGGAAATGTCCGGAATTTCGAAATCTTTTGACGGGTTTCAGGCGATCAAGAACCTTAGTCTACAGATCGGTGAGCCGGAATTGCGCGCGGTGATCGGCCCCAATGGCGCGGGCAAGACGACCTTCATGGACATCATCACCGGCAAGACAAAGCCGGATGAAGGCTATATTCTGTTTGGTGATGACAGCCGCTCTCTTATTGGCATGTCGGAAAGCCAGATCGCGATGCTTGGGATTGGGCGCAAGTTTCAAAAGCCGACAGTGTTTGAGGCGCAAACCGTGCGCGAAAACCTTGCCATGGCGCTAAAGAACCCGCGTGGTACATTCTCGGTGCTGTTCCACCGCAAGACCTCGGAAGGGGCGGCGCGGCTTGAAAAGATCGCCGATGAGATCAACCTGACCGCCCATCTCTCCCGCCCTGCCGGAGAGTTAAGCCACGGGCAAAAGCAGTGGCTGGAGATCGGGATGCTGCTTGCGCAATCACCCCGCTTGCTGCTGGTGGATGAGCCCGCCGCAGGCATGACGGCGCATGAACGCGAACACACCACAGACATCCTGAAAAAAGCCGCCGAGACCCGCGCTGTTATCGTGGTGGAGCACGACATGGAGTTCGTGCGGCGGCTGAACTGCAAGGTGACCGTGCTGCACGAAGGGTCGGTGCTGGCCGAAGGGTCGCTGGATCATGTCACCAGTAACCAGACTGTTATTGACGTTTATTTGGGGCGCAGCGATGCTGGAGATTGAGAACCTAAACCTGAAATACGGGCAATCTCAGATACTTCATGAGGTCACGTTGAACGCGCCCGTGGGGCAGGTGACCTGTGTGACGGGCACCAATGGGGTCGGCAAAACCAGCTTGCTGAAAGCCATCGCCGGGCGGCATCCTTTTTCGGGCGGGCGGATCAGCCTTGATGGTGAGGAATTGCAACCGGGCCGTGCGGCCCTGTCGGCCAAAGCGGGCGTCGGATATGTGCCACAGGGGCGCGAGATATTCCCGCTGATGACCGTTCAAGAGAACCTTGAAACGGGCTTTGCCTGTCTTCCCAAATCCGAGCACAAGATCCCGGATGACATTTTTGAGCTTTTCCCGGTCCTTGCTGAGATGAAGGCCAGGCGCGGGGGGGACTTGTCTGGTGGGCAACAACAGCAGCTTTCCATCGCCCGGGCGCTTATTGCCCGCCCTAAGGTGCTGCTGTTGGATGAACCGACCGAAGGAATTCAGCCCAATATCATCCAGATGATCGGCCACACCATTCGCCTTCTGCGGGATCGGGGGGAATTGGCCATCGTGTTGGTGGAGCAGAATTTCGAATTTGCCTACCTCAATGCCGATCATTTCCACGTCATGCAGCGCGGCAAAATCACCCAATCGATCCCAAAATCCGAAGCCCAACGCACGCAACTCTTGGACGCGCTTGCGCTATAAGTGATCGCTGTTGCCTGTCTTGCGCGCAGGCCCGGCTTGCCCGTAAGGCGCAAAACCCTTCTATTATTGTGGCGCGGCGGGGCAGCAAAGTCTTGACTTCCCGACCGTCAAACGGTGTACCTGCGCGAAACCTGAAATAGCCCTAGGAAGGGACCATCATGCACGCCTATCGCAGCCATACCTGTGCCGATCTGAGCCTTGAGAACAAGGGTGACACTGTGCGCCTGTCCGGCTGGGTGCACCGGGTGCGGGACCACGGCGGTGTGCTGTTTTTGGACCTGCGCGACCATTACGGGATCACTCAGGTCATCTGCGACCCTGACAGCCCGGCCTTCGCCGAGATGGAAAAGGTCCGCGCGGAATGGTGCGTGCGCATTGATGGCACCGTAAAGGCGCGGGACGAAAGCCTTGTGAACCCCAAGCTGCCCACCGGCGAGATTGAGGTCTATGCGCGCGACATCGAAGTGCTGGGTTCCGCTGCTGAACTGCCGCTTCAGGTCTTCGGCGAGCAAGAATACCCCGAAGAGACGCGCCTGCGCTATCGCTACCTCGACCTGCGTCGCGAGAAGATGCAAAAGAACATGGCGCTGCGCTCCGACGTTGTGACCTCCATCCGCAAGCGCATGTGGGATCAGAACTTCCGTGAGTTCCAGACGCCGATCATCACCGCGTCTTCCCCCGAAGGTGCGCGCGACTTCCTCGTGCCCAGCCGTCTGCACCCCGGCAAGTTCTACGCCCTGCCGCAGGCGCCGCAGCAGTTCAAACAGCTGCTGATGGTCTCGGGCTTTGATAAATATTTCCAGATCGCGCCCTGCTTCCGCGATGAAGACCCGCGCGCCGACCGCTCGCCCACCGATTTTTACCAGCTCGACATGGAGATGTCCTTTGTCACCCAGCAGGACGTTTTCGACACGATCCAGCCGGTGATCGCAGGCATCTTCCAAGAGTTCGGCGGCGGCAAAAAGGTCGATGAGACCTGGGAGCAGATTTCCTACAAGGATGCCGCGCTGTGGTATGGCTCGGACAAGCCCGATCTGCGCAACCCGATCAAGATGCAGGTGGTCTCGGACCATTTCCGCGATTCCGGCTTCGCGATTTTCGCCAAGCTGCTGGAGCAGGATGGCACCGAAATCCGCGCGATCCCCGCGCCCAAGGGCGGCAGCCGCAAGTTCTGCGACCGCATGAACGCCTTTGCTCAAAAAGAAGGTCTGCCCGGCATGGGCTATATCTTCTGGCGCGATCAGGGCAACGGGATGGAGGCGGCTGGCCCGCTGGCCAAAAACATCGGCCCCGAGCGCACCGAGGCGATCCGCCAGCAGTTGGATCTGGGTGTCGGCGACGCGGCCTTCTTCCTCGGTGGCAAGCCGAAGTCGTTTGAAGCAGTCGCAGGCCGCGCGCGGAACGTGATCGGCGAGGAGTTGAACCTTACCGATAAGGACCGCTTCGCCTTTGCATGGATTGTGGATTTCCCGATCTACGAGCGTGACGAAGAGACCGGCAAGATCGACTTCGAGCACAACCCCTTTTCCATGCCGCAGGGCGGGATGGAGGCGCTGCAGGGCGATCCGCTCAAGGTGCTGGGCTATCAATATGACCTCGCTTGCAACGGCTACGAACTGGTCTCAGGCGCGATCCGGAACCACAAGCCCGAGATCATGTTCAAAGCGTTTGAGATCGCAGGCTATGGCGAAGACGAGGTGCGCAAGCGCTTTGGCGGCATGGTTAACGCCTTCCAATACGGCGCCCCGCCCCACGGCGGCTGTGCTGCCGGTATCGACCGGATCGTCATGCTGCTGGCCGAAGAGCAGAACATCCGCGAAGTCATCCTCTTTCCGATGAACCAGCGTGCCGAAGACCTGATGATGAACGCGCCTTCTGAACCCACCAGCGATCAGCTGATGGAACTGGGTCTGCGGGTCATCCCGCAGGAGTGATCCTGTCTGAATGAAGCGTCATCCCCGGCTCAGTCGGGGGTGATATTGCCCGGTAGGATGCCCAGCACCAGAACCGGGCAGCCGCCGCTGCGCCCGGCGGCGATGCGACTGATAAGCTTATGGGTGCCGGTGGTGCTGGCCCCGAACTTAGCGGCTACGGTCTTGTCGGTCTCATTGCCGAATTTGTCCAAGCAATTGCCGAGCGATTTGAAAAACCCGTTCGACAGTTCGCGCGTCACGATGACGCCGACATCGATCACCCCCGCTTCGAAAAAGCTGCGAAAGGCATAGAGGTCACGGTCGTAGGTCTGGTCTTTGCTGTTCCACTCATAGTCGAAAGCAACGCGGCTGCGCCAAAAGTCGACCATATGGTTGTGGATGAAGTCCTCGCGGATGATGCGGTCGACCTCGGGGGCACTGTCGCCCTTGCCAGCGGTAAGTTGCACCAACAGATCGGCTTTGATGCGCACTTCTTCGTGGAAATTTTCGGCCGCCGCATATTGCGCGAAACGGGTGGTGGCCGACATGCGGTTGCCCCCCGGCGCGCGGATTTCATTGCGGCTGATCGTGAACTGCCGCAGCACGCGGATGATCGCGGCCAGTTCTTCGGGCGCGCGCTGTTGCAGCACGGCGGCGGCGCTGCGGTAGCTGGTGACGGAGTAGCGATCGCGCAGATCGACGGGCAGCAGGTCTTCGACGAGCCTTTCATCGTCAAAAACCGCGTCGTCGATGCGCCGCGCCAGATTACTCAGCCGCGACACTGGAATTGTAGCTGTAGGTCTTCCAATCGGGTTTGTAATCCGCCTCGGCCTGATTGCCCCAAACGGTCCAGCCCTCGCGGACACCGCGCCCGAACAGTTCGAGGTAGGGGCCCCAAGAGCAGCTTTCGATCAGGTCATATTGCTCATCCGGCTTGCGCGAATGCTCCCGCTTGCGGGTCTGCATCATGTTCACCTGACGCCGCCCGGCATCCAAGGTGCGCACGTTCTTGCCGCGCACGCCGAACAGCAAAATTTCGGTCACATTGCGGAAATAGAACCCCACGCCGCGCCCGTCACTGCCACCGTCTTTGCGGATTTTGTGCCAAATGATGTTGGATTTATATTCAAATCCCCAAGCCTTGAGCACCTGCAGCCCCTCGGGCAACAGCGCGTTCGGCACCCACATGTAACAATGCGCGCGGTCTTCGAGGTGATCGGCCACGGGCAGGGCGCAGATGTCATCAACCGTCATCGTGGGATAACGGGCCAAGCGCTTATGCTCGGGCGCGACCTTGCCGGTGCGGTTGGTGAAGCGCCACGGCGGGTCCGCCATGACGCATCCAAACCGATCTTTGCCCAGAAAGTCGCGTAGGTCTTGTGATGGATTATCGCTCATATCCAATATATTGCGTTTCCTCGGGCTTTCTTGCAACCGCTACCTGCCCAGAGGGGCTGGATATCCACAAGAACGTTAAGAGAACACGTTTATCAGGTAAGAGCGGCTTTGGTCAATCCTCAAGACTGTCTTCGCGCTTTTCCTCGATGAGCTTGGCTTCCTTTTCCTTACGCTTCAGGAACTTGTCGCCGAAGGCGTCGTTACGTTCCTCGCCGATGACCTTCTTGGCGCGGGTGAAAAGCTCGTCTTCTTCCTCGTCCATGTGATGCTCGTAGTCATGCTTGAGTTGCTTGAAACGAGTCAGCCAAGCAGAGGACGACATATCGGTTTCGCGCAGCTCTTCCATGATATCGTCAAGCTGCTGGTGTTCGTGAACCGAATGGCGCGCGTGATCTTGGCCCCATGTTTCGGACATCAGCGTAGAATAAAAGGTCTCTTCTTCGGCGGCGGCGTGGGATTTCACGTCATGGTAAAAACGGTCCCAAGCCTTGCGGCGCTCGGCGCTGTCGCCTTCGGTGTCGGCAATGGTGTTGAGCATGGCGCGGTGTTCATCATGATCTTCTTTGATCGCGTCATAGATGGAGGGCATGGGAAAAATCCTTTGGTGTTACCTGTGGGTAACGCCGAAGCCACCGGCAGGTTCCCGCCTTAAAAGACCGCGCCCTTCGCCGCTTGGCTGGCGACCTGTTGGAACAGCCCGCCTGTTTGGGCGTGAAATGCCGCCAAAGTAACGACCACCAGCCCCAGAACATTCGCGCCCACGACGATCCAATCGACCGGCTTTGCGGGTTTGGCGCTGTCCTTGGCGTGGTGCTGGGTCATCTCACCCTCCGGGGGTCGCTTGCGTTTAGCATAATGCTGCAGGCTGAATGTGGCATGAATGTGTAGCCGGGATGCCAAGACTGGGGTCTGGTGGGATTATTTCAAGTTTATTCATCTTGGCGGCCTGTAAAGCGCGGTGCATAACTTTGCTATGAACAGCAGATCAGACCCGCGCCCTGTCGGGCCCACGATAGAGAATTGGGCCGAGCCCCAACGGCCCGCCGGTGAGGTGCTCTCCGGGCGCCATGTGGTGTTGGAACCGCTTTCGGCAGAGAAGCACGCCGCGCTGCTCTACCCCGCCTATGTGGGGGAGGATCACGTTTGGGATTATCTGCCCTACGGGCCATTCTCTTCGGCGGCGCAGTATCACCGCTGGGTGCGCGATAGTGCAGCGCAAGTCGATCCGTATTTCATGGCGGTGAAAGACCGCGCGCGGGATCAATGGGTGGGCGTGGTAAGCTTTCTGCGGATCAAGCCTGAGGCAGGCAGTATCGAGGTGGGCCACATCAACTTCAGCCCCGCCCTACAGCGCACCCCCGCGGCGACCGATGCGATATTCCTGATGATGCAATGGGCCTTTGAGGCGGGCTACCGGCGGTTCGAGTGGAAGTGCGACGCGCTCAACCGTCCGTCCCGCCGCGCCGCGCAGCGGTTGGGGCTGAGCTATGAGGGTGTCTTTCGGCAAGCAACCATCGTTAAGGGGCGCAACCGCGACACGGCTTGGTTCGCCGCGATCGACACGGAATGGCCCGCGCTGAAAGAGGCGTTTGAAGCTTGGCTGTCCCCCAGTAATTTTGACGGGCAGGGGCAACAGAAGGAACGGCTTGGCGATCTGACCCGCCTTGTTCGTGTAACGCGCGACCCGATGCTTTAAGTGACCTGCCTGCCGGGTGGGTTAAATCGCAATTTTCTCAGTCAATCGGATCTGGATCATTCCGGCTATGGTCGCGGCCTCTGATCCCGCGGGTTGGCCGAGTGCGCGTTTGTGGGCCAAAGCCCTCGCCGCCTCTTCCAGCCTAAGGTCATTCGCGGAACGGGCAACGCCGCAGAGGAATTGCGCGACATAATCAAGCGTGGGCTCATCCGGTTTGCCGCCGAGGACGCCCGCGATATGGGCAATGTCATCTTGAAAGCCGATTCGGTCCGGGGAGATATCTTCATCAGGGAGGGCGCGCAGGCCCACGGGACGACGCTCTTCGGGGAGGGTTTTCAGAATGGCCTGCTGAAAGGATGACAGCGATGTAATCGGCTTCGCGATAAACCCATCGACCCCGGCCGCGCGGGCATCAGGCTCCATATGGCTGTCGCCAGAGATGGCGATAATCGTTTCCACCCGTGGCGTGCTTTGTGTGAGTTCGGCGATCAGGTCCAGACCGCTGCCGTCGGGCAGGCCAAGGTCGACCAACGCCACAGCGGGGCGATAGACCTGTAGATGGCGCCGGGCAGAGCGCAAACTATCTGCCCGCCTGATCCGCGCGCCAGAGCGTAGACAGAGCAGGCGCATCGCCTCGCAAGCGAAACGGCTGTCTTCCACCACCAAAACGGTGAGACCCAGCAGCGGTCGCTCCGCCGTGGGGGTGGGGGTGGTTCTTTCAAAAGGGTCGGTGTCGTCCATGATCGCCTCCAACAACATCTGCTACGCTATCGTTACGCCGCGTTGGCTAACGACGCGTTAACGTGACGCATTGTTGTTCAGCGGACGGGCGGGCATAAAGCTGGCAAATCACGAGGAGCACCCAAGATGATCGGACGTCTTAACCATGTGGCCATCGCCGTGCCGGATCTCGATGCGGCGGCGGATCAGTATCGCCACGCGCTTGGCGCCAAGGTCGGCGCGCCGCAGGCCGAACCGGATCACGGGGTGACCGTGATCTTTATCGAACTGCCCAACACCAAGATCGAATTGCTGCATCCTTTGGGCGATGACAGCCCGATCAATGGCTTTTTGGAAAAGAACCCGGCGGGTGGCATCCACCACATCTGCTATGAGGTCGATGACATCATCGCGGCGCGCGATCACCTGAAATCCACCGGCGCGCGGGTGCTGGGCTCGGGCGAGCCCAAGATCGGCGCCCATGGCAAGCCAGTGCTGTTCCTGCACCCCAAAGATTTCAACGGCGCGCTCGTCGAGCTTGAGGAGGTCTGAGTATGGGCATTGTTTCGGGCCTCGTGCTCTTTGCCGTTATCTGGTCGATGACATTCATGGTCGCCCTGCCGATTCGGGTGCAAACTCAAGGGGACGCAGGCGAGGTCGTGCCCGGCACCCATGCGGGCGCGCCGGCGCAGCATCATCTGGGGCGCAAGGCGCTTTGGACCACGTTGGTCGCTGCAATCATCTGGGCGATCAGCGCCACGGTCATCCTGTCGGGCTGGATCAGCGTGGCGGATATCGAAGGCTGGCTGCATCCGAATGTGGCACCAACACATGGTACAGGTGGGTAAAGGTCGCCGCTCCTAAGATCGGGATCAGCAGGTTCAGCAGCGGCACCGACAGCGGCACCGCCATCAGCACCCCGGCCAGCCAGATCGTGCCCGCATGGCGGCGGCGCAGGCGTTTCGCCTCGTCCCGGCCATGGCGGCGCAGCGCGGCGAGGGTGAAATATTCGCGCCCCAGCAAGAACCCGTTCAGCCCCCAAAAAATGAACAGCGCCGCCGGGGCGAAGAGCAGGTATAGGATCAGCGCCAGCAGGTTTGCCCCCACCAGCACGCCCATGAAGTTGACGGTATCGCGGATCGCATCGCCGATGCCGACACGGTGCGCCGGGGGCAGATGGGGGTAGTGCACCTCTTCCACCGCATCGGCCACGTCATCCAGAAACATCGATGTAATCGCCGAGGCGACAGGCACCATCAAAAAGACCGAAAGCACCATCAGCAGGATCAGCGCGCTCCAACTCAGCAGATCATCGAGCCAGTTGACCTCGCCCAGTACCGGAAGCCAAGCGTCTTCGGGCGTGATCCAATCCACCAGATAGGCAAAGCCCGCCGTCGCCGCGACCAGCAGCGCCAGCGACAGGCCCACGCCGAGCAGGACCACCTTGCGAAAGCGCGCATCGCCCAGTTGACCAAGTGCGCGGGTAAAGGACCTGAGGATCGCGCTTACAGCCATGTGGTGATCTCGTCGATGTCAGGGCGCGGGCGTTCTGGTGGGGCGGCGGTTTCGGTGCCGATATGGATGATCCCCGCGATACGCTCATGCGGGGCGAGGGCAAAGCCTTCCTCCATGAAGCCGCGGTCATGGGAAGGCCAACCGCTGAGCCAGTTTGCCCCCCAGCCTGCGGCAAGCGCCGCGTTGAGCAGCGCAAGGCAGACCGCTCCGACGGAATAGGTCTGCTCCAAAGGTGGGATCTTGGGCGAAGGCTTTTGCACTTCGATCACCGCCACGGCGAGGTTGCCTTGATCGAATTGGCCACGCCCCTTGGCGGTGTCCTCTGGCCCGAGGCCAAGGGCCGCGCCGCGTTTCTCAGCCACTTCGGCCAATCGCGCCATCGCCGCGCGGTCGATGACCACGAAACGCCACGGCTCCAGCTTGCCGTGATCCGGCGTGCGGGCGGCGGCGGTCAGAAGCGGGCGCAGCGCCTCGGCATCGGGCACCGGCAGACCAAGCGTCTTGGCAGGGCGCGAGCGGCGGTTTTGCAGAAAGGCGAGGGCGGAAGGGTCAGCTACGGGCATTGCGGTCTCTTACAGGTCCAGTTGCCACGCCATATCGTCAATCGACTGGCGCAGGAAGGCATCAAAGGCGGGAGAGGGTTGGCGGGCGTGCAGGGACCGCGCCATCGGGTCCGGCGCGTCGATCTTGCTGCCCGCAAGCGCGGCGATCGTGGCATGGCCGCAGAAGGGGACATAGGCCTCGGAATAGCCGCCCTCATGCACCAGCACGAGTTTGCCGTCGCAGAGCTTGTCGGCGGTGTCGCGGATGCGCTTGGTCATTTCGGCAAAGGTGGCGGCGGTGGCCTGCATCCGCGCCAGTGGGTCGACGATTGCCGCGTCATAGCCGCAGGCAACGATAATCATGTCGGGGGCGAAGGCCTCAATCGCGGGGATCACCACGCGGTCCATCGCGTGTAGGTAGGCGGTGTGGCCCGAGCCCGCGTGCATCGGCAGGTTGATGTTATAGCCTCCGCCAGCACCCCGCCCGCGATCTGCGAGGCCGCCGGTGTCGATCGGGTAGTTCCCCTCTTGATGCAGAGAGATCGTCAGAACGTCATCGCGGTCATAATAGATCGCCTCGGTCCCATTGCCGTGGTGCACGTCCCAATCCAGCACGACGACACGCTTTGCCAAGCCCTTGGCCTGTGCGGCCTCAATAGCGATAGCGATATTGGCCAAAAGGCAGAACCCGTTGGGCAGATCCGGCAGGCAGTGATGCCCCGGCGGGCGGCTGAGCGCATAGGCGTTGTCGAGATCGCCGCGTGCCACGGCGTCGACCGCGGCGATGGCCAGCCCGGCAGACAGCGCGGCCAGCTCATAACCGCCACGGGCGAAGGGGACCGCATGGCCCAAGTCTCCGCCGCCTGCATCAGAGAGACGCTTGAATTCATCGAGGTAGCTTTCGGGATGCACCCGTGCCAGCGCTTCACGGCTGGCCGGGGCGGCGCTGCGGGTATCGAGTTCGTCGAAGAGCCCCGTTACCTCCATGAGGTTTTTCATGCGGCGCTTGGTCTCGGGGTTTTCCGGCAGGCCGCCGGCCGCGAGGGGCTGCACCAGCCCGCCGACCGGCATGGTAAAGGCGTAGTTCCCGCCTGCGTGCCAGAAGCAGCGTTCGTCCCAAAAGAAACCTGTGGTCATCGTGTGATCCCCTTCATCCTTGCGGGGAAGGTGGCGCAGGGCAGCGGGATTGTCCATGGCGGGAAGGGTTCACACGGGCGGTGGTGCGTGGGGTGGGTGCGGGATTCGGTATTTCTAAAAGGATGAAGGGGGCAGGGGAACTCTTTGAGCGGCGCTGCGGTCAGTT
>NZ_LWER01000440.1:0-33689 GCF_001634775.1 Sulfitobacter sp. HI0027 | reverse complement strand
CAGCAAGACCCCCGCACCGCGCAACATTACGGGCGCAGAGCCCTCGGGCCGGGCCATTTCAATCTCAACGCCGGTGACTTTGCTGCCGTCGCTGTCCAATCCGCGTGCCAACACGCCTTCAAGCACTTGGATCGACGGGGTATTGCGCACCCGCTCGATCAAGGCGCGCATGATCTCGGCCCCGGCCTGATCGCCCTGCACCCGCACCACACGCGCGAAACTATGTGCCGCCTCGCGGGACATGACATAGCCGCCATCGGGGCTGCGGTCGAAAGCGGTGCCAAAGTCGGTCAGGGCAAGGATATGGGCGCGGGCCTCTTCCGTCACGGTCGCCGCGACGCGCGCTTCTACCGTGCCAGCACCGGCGGCGATGGTGTCCAGCGCATGCGCCTCGGGGCTGTCGGCCTGCGCCATCGCGGCGGCCACCCCGCCCTGCGCCCAAGCAGAACTGGCCCCCGAACCAAGCGGATCAGGCGAGATCAGCAAAACGGGGCGCGGCGCAAGGCAAAGCGCGGCATAAAGCGCGCCGAGGCCCGCACCAACGATGATGATCCTGCCGGTTGTGATCTCTTGCACCGGCGCGGCCCTCAGAGGCCGAGTTCGCGGGAGAGGTCGATCATCCGCTGCACCGCGACGCGCGCTTTTTCAGAGACTTCCGCCTCGACCTCGACCGCGCCAGACATGGTGTGCAGCGACCACAGCACCTTTTCGAGCGTGATCTTCTTCATGTAGGGGCACATGTTGCAGGGGCCGACGAAATCGACTTCGGGCAGCTCATCCGCGATGTTCGACGCCATGGAGCATTCGGTGACCAGCATCGCTTTCGCCGGTTTCTCGCGGTGAACATAGTCCAGAATGCCGCTGGTCGAGCCCGAAAAATCAGCCTCGGCCACCACATCTGGTGGACATTCGGGGTGCGCGATGATGCGGGTGTCGGGGTTCCACTCGCGGTAATCGGCGATGTCTTTCGCGGTATATCGTTCGTGCACGATGCAGGCCCCGTCCCACCAGACGATGCGTTTCTCGGGCACCTGTTTGGCAATGTTCTGGGCGAGGTATTTGTCGGGCGTCATGATGACGGTGTCGCTTTCCATCGCGGCGACGATCTGCGCGGCGTTGGAAGAGGTGCAGCAGATGTCTGACGCGGCTTTCACCTCGGCTGTGGTATTCACGTAAGTCACCACCGGCGCGCCGGGGTATTGCGCGCGCATCTGGGCCACACCCTCGGCGGTGATGCTTTCGGCCAGCGAACAGCCCGCTTCCATGTCGGGGATCAGCACGGTTTTCGACGGGTTCAGGATTTTCGAGGTCTCGGCCATGAAATGCACGCCGCACTGCACGATCACATCGGCCTCAACCTCGGTCGCCTTGATCGCCAGTTGCAGGCTGTCGCCCACGAAATCGGCGATGCCGTGATAGATGTCGGGCGTCATGTAGTTATGCGCAAGGATGACCGCGTTACGCTCTTTTTTCAGCTTGTTGATCGCGGCGACATAGGGGGCGTGAATGGCCCAATCGGGGGGCGAAACGACACGGTCCATCTTGGCGTAGATATCGGCCATTTCAGCCGCCAGCGCTGGCGATGGCGCGAGGTCATAGTGGCGCTCAAGCTCGCTGGGCGAAAAGATTTCATCACGCATGGTCGGTCCCCCTCCGGCCTTGGCGCGTGTCACGGCACCGCGCTGGACACCACACCCGGCGTGCTGGCCATAGACGACTGGCAGGGTTTGGGCAAGCCAATACCCTTTATGACAGGGCGCTCAGCCTTTGTGGATCAGGTGAATTTGCGGAACAATCGGGTCTGATCGAACATCTCTTCCAGCCGCTCGGCCCGGTCTTTGGTGTCGGCCCAATTGATGTCCTGCATGGCCGAGATCACGCTTTCCACCAGCAAAAGCGTCGCCGCCGCACTGTCCCAAGCCGAGGGCGCGACGATCCGGCTGGAGAAACAGATGTCGGCAAGGCTATGCACCGGAGAGCGCCACTGGTCGGTAAAGAGGATGATCTTGGCCCCCCGCGCATGGGCCATCTCAGCCAGTTTCAAGGTGTTGTTCTCATAGCGGCGCACGTCAAAGATGACGAAAACATCGCCTTCGCCCACGTCCAGGAGGTAATGCGGCCATGCGTTGGAGGTGGACTGGATATGGGTCACTTTCGGGCGGATGATCTGCGCGTGCAAAAACAGATATTCCGCCATCGTATGCGTGATGCGCCCGCCCACGATATAAAGTGGGTGCGCGGTATCGGCGATCATGGCGCAGGCACGGTCAAAAGTCGCCGGTTCAATCTGGCCGAGGGTGTGACGGATATTGTCGATCACCGCGTCGGTGAAACGGTTCAGCACATGGCCCGAGGGCGCGCCTTCGGTCCATGTGTCGTGTTTGGCGATGGGGTTCTTGGCCTTGGCCTTTAGCTCTTCGCGCAACTCGTTCTGAAACTCGGGGTAACCCTTGAACCCCAGCTTTTGCACCATTCGCGCCACGGTGGGGGTAGAGACATTTGCGTCCTTCGCCAGCGCCGTCAGCGGGCCGAGGCCAGAGGCGGGGTAATTCTCAAGAATCGAATGGGCAAGTTGGCGTTCCGCACGGGTCAGCCGGTCCAGTTCTTGCTGGATACGGTCGGAAATGGTCAGCGTCGGTTCAGCCATGGATGCCCCTCTTTTGACGAGTAATAACACAAACTGAACGGCGTTGTAATAAATTTTACATTATTCTGTTGACAGAAGCCCCCCGCCCGAATGAGGTTTGATCAACTGAGGGGGACAAGGTGTCAGAGCAGACAGATCTTTCGAATGAAGCCGTCGAGGTGATCAACGCCGGAGCCAAGGCGCCGCTGGTGTTAGTCTGCGAACATGCGGCGCGTGAGATACCTGCCTGCTTTGATGGTCTTGGTCTGGATGCTGCGGCCCGCGAAAGCCATGTGGCATGGGATCCCGGCGCTCTGGCCGTGGCGCGGGCGATGGGGCAGGATTTAGACGCCGTGCTGGTTGCCGGGCGCGTCTCGCGGCTCGTCTACGATTGCAACCGCCCGCCCGAAGCCCCCGGCGCGATGCCAGCGCAAAGCGAGATTTTTGCGATCCCCGGCAATGCGTCACTTGATGACGCGGGCCGGGCCGAGCGGGTGACGCGCTATTACGAGCCCTTCCGCGCGACCCTTGCCGCGACGATCAAGCGGGTCGATGCGCCCGCGATCGTGACGGTGCATAGTTTCACGCCCATTTACCACGGCAAATCGCGCCGTGTGGAAATCGGCATCCTGCATGACAGTGACGCACGGCTGGCGGATGCGATGCTAGCGGTGGCGCCAGAGTTCACGGACCTAACGGTCGAGCGCAACGCGCCCTATGGCCCCCAAGACGGGGTAACCCATACGCTCAAGGAACACGGTTTGGCGCATGGCCATCCGCATGTCATGCTTGAGATCCGTAATGACCTGATCACAACCGAGGCCGAGCAACAGCAGATGGCCGCGATGATCAGCAATTGGTTGCGTGCCGCGCTGATGCGGCCCGAAATGAATGACGCGATGAAGGACGCCAAACCATGAAATTCATGCGTGGCTATATCCGGGGCATCGACGCGATGAACCGACGGATCGGGCGGATCATGATGTATGGCATCTTTGTCCTGATGGGGGTGCTTTTGTGGTCGACCGTCAGCAAAGCGTTTTTCGTGCCCTCGCTTTGGACGCTGGAAATGGCCCAATTCATCATGGTGGGTTACTACATCCTAGGCGGGCCCTATTCGATCCAACTCGGCTCGAACGTGCGGATGGACCTGCTCTATGGCGATTGGTCGCTCCGCCGCAAAGCGTGGTTTGACCTCTTCACCGTCTTCTTCCTGATCTTCTATCTCTGCGTGCTGCTCTATGGCGCGGTAAGCTCTACCGCCTATTCGCTGGGCTATTGGGGGACCGAGCCGTTTAGCTTTTTCGGTGGGTTGATCACCGGGTCCGAAGAGATCGGCCATATGGAGAAATCCAGTTCCGCTTGGCGGCCCTACCTCTGGCCCATCAAGGTCGTGATGATCGTCGGTATCTTTCTGATGCTGCTGCAATGTCTGTCCGAGCTCTTGAAAGACGTGCTGCGGCTCAAAGGTGAGGCCATCTGATGTCCTATGAAATGATTGCGACATTGATGTTCTCATCGATGATGCTGATGCTGCTGACCGGCCAGCGGGTGTTTGGCGCCATCGGCTTTATCGCTGTGGTCTCGGCGCTGCTGCTTTGGGGTGACAAGGGCGGCTATGACATCGGTTTTGCCGCCGCGATGAAGCTGATGAAATGGTATCCGCTGCTGACGCTGCCTATGTTCATCTTCATGGGCTATGTCCTGAGCGAGAGCCGCATCGCCGATGACCTTTATAAGATGTTCCACGTCTGGATGGGCGGCGTACGCGGCGGGCTGGCGATTGGGACGATTGGCTTGATGGTGCTGATCTCGGCCATGAACGGGCTGAGCGTGGCGGGGATGGCGATTGGCTCGACCATTGCGCTGCCGGAATTGCTGAAACGTGGCTATGACAAAAGGATGGTGACGGGGGTGATCCAAGCGGGGTCGAGCCTTGGCATCCTCGTGCCGCCCTCGGTGGTGCTGGTGCTTTACGCGATGATCGCGCGGCAGCCGGTGGGCCAGCTGTGGCTCGCGGGGGTGATCCCGGGGCTGATGATGGCGGCGATGTTCATTGCCTATATCGTGATCCGGTGCCGCATGAACCCTGAGCTTGGTCCCATCCTCTCAGCCGAAGATCGTGACATCCCCCGTGCCGAAAAGCTGCGCCTTTTGCGGGCTGGCATCCTGCCGCTGGTGATCTTTGCGGTGATGATGGTGCCGTTTGTGCGCGGCTGGACCAGCCTTGTGGAAAGTTCGGCCATCGGGGCAGGGGCGGCCTTCCTCGCTGCCGTGCTGAAAGGCCGAATGACGCGTGAGGTTTTCGAGAACTCCGTCCGCAACACCCTCGGCATCACCTGCATGTTCATGTGGATCATCCTCGCCGCCTTGGCCTTTGGCGCGGTCTTTGACGGGCTGGGCGCGGTTAAGGCGATTGAGAGCCTCTTTACCGAGAAGATGAACCTGAGCCCGTGGATGATCCTGATCATGATGCAGCTCAGCTTTATCATCATGGGCACCTTCCTTGATGACACCGCGATGCTGGTCATCGTGGCCCCGCTCTATGTGCCGCTCGTCGGTGCGCTGGGCTTTGATCTGATCTGGTATGGTATCCTTTATACGATCACCACGCAGATCGCCTATATGACGCCGCCGTTTGGCTATAACCTGTTCCTGATGCGCGCCATGGCCCCGCCAGAGATTACCCTGCGCGACATCTATGCTTCGATCACGCCCTTCGTGCTGGTGATGGTCTTGGCGCTGATACTCGTCATGGTCTTCCCGCAGATCGCGACATGGCTGCCCGATTACATCTACGACAAATAACAATGAGAGCCGCGCAAAGACGGCCTGACATTTCAACAAAGGAGAGACGTATGACCACTCGCAGAAAGTTTCTATCCGGGGCCGCCGTTGCCGCCCCAGCGGCCCTCGCCGCGCCCTCCATCGTTCATGCCCAAGCGCCGATCAAATGGCGCATGCAGACCTATGCCGGGGCTGCCTTGGGTGAGCAGGTGACCAAACCCGCCGTCGATTACATCAACGCCGCCGCCAATGGCGAGATGGAGATCGAACTGTTCTACGCCGACCAGATCGTCCCCACCGGCGAGCTGTTCCAGGCCATGCAGCGCGGCACCATCGACATGGTGCATTCCGATGATGACTCCATGGCTTCGCCCACGCCCTTGCAGCAGTTCGGCGGCTATTTCCCCTTTGCCACCAAGCACATCCTCGACGTGCCGGTGCTGTTCAACCAATATGGGTTGGCCGACATTTGGAAAGAAGAATACGCCAAGGTTGGGGTCGAATGGCTGTCGGCTGCGGGTCAGGACCCCTGTAACTTCAACACCACCAAAGAGATCAAATCGGTCGCCGATCTGGATGGTCTGAAGCTCTACACCTTCCCCACCGCGGGCCGCTTCCTGTCGAAGTTCGGCGTGGTGCCGGTGAACATTCCTTATGAGGACGCCGAAGTTGCCGTGCAGACCGGCGAGTTGGACGGCATGGCGTGGTCGGGCATCACCGAAGACTACACCGTCGGCTGGGCCGATGTGACCGACTACTTCCTCACCAACAACATCTCGGGTGCTTGGATCGGTTCGTTCTTCGTCAACCAGCAGCAATGGGCCGATCTGCCGGATCACCTCAAGCAGTTGGTCATGGCGGGGATCGAAGCGGGCCACACCTACCGCAACCAATGGTACTGGGGCGGCGAGGCGCGTCTGCGCGCGCAGGGCGACAAGCTCAAGCTCAGCACCGTGCCTGCCGACGAATGGGCCGAGGTTGAAAACGCGGCCAAGGACTTCTGGACCGAGATCGCCGAAGAAGGCGAAGTGCATGCCAAGATCGTGCAGATCTTCCGCGACTATAACGACGTTATCAACAAAGCCGGTCCGCCCTACACCAACGGCTGAACCGACTACCGGGGGCGCGCTGCCTGCGCCCCCGCCTTACCCCCTGAAGTGGACAGAACATGCCCGGCACACTGACATTCGACGCGCTGAAAAAACTGGTCAAAGAGGGATCCGTCGACACGGTCCTTGCCTGCCTTGTGGATATGCAGGGCCGGTTGATGGGCAAGCGCTTCCATGCGGTTAACTTTGTCGAAACCTCTTACAAAGAGACCCATTGCTGCAATTACCTGCTGGCCACCGACCTTGAGATGAGCACGCCCGAGGGCTTTGCCTCTACCTCTTGGGAAACGGGTTATGGCGACTATGTAATGCAGCCCGACCTTGAGACGATCCGCCCGGTGCCGTGGCTGGAGGGCACGGTGATGGTGCTTTGCGACGTGCTGGATCACGACACGCATTCCCCGGTGCCCCATTCCCCCCGCGCCATGTTGAAAAAACAGATCGCGCGGCTGAAGGAACTGGGCTTCGACGCCATGATGGCGACGGAGTTGGAGTTCTTCCTGTTTGAGCAGAGCTTTGACACAATCCGCAAGGGCGGCTACCGCGACCTCACGCCGATCAGCGGCTATAACGAGGATTACAACATCCTTCAGACCACCAAGGAAGAGAACGTGATGCGCCCGCTGCGCAACCATCTCTTCGCCGCCGGTCTGCCGATCGAGAACACCAAGGGCGAAGCCGAAGCCGGTCAGGAAGAGCTTAACATCCGCTATTCAGCGGCGCTCGACTGTGCCGACTACCACACGATTGCCAAACATGCGGTCAAGGAGATCGCGTGGCAGCAGGGCCATGCAGCGAGCTTCCTGCCCAAGTGGCATAAGGACCGTGTCGGCTCCTCCAGCCACGTCCACCAGTCGCTGTGGAAAGACGGCAAGCCGATGTTTGTCGATGGTGACGACGAGTTGGGCGTGTCTGACCTGATGCGGCATTATATGGCCGGTTTGATCGCCTATGCGCCGGAATATACCTATTTCCTCGCGCCCTATATCAACAGCTACAAGCGTTTCGCCAAAGGCACCTTTGCCCCGACCAAAACCGTCTGGTCCGTCGACAACCGCACCGCTGGGTTCCGCCTATGTGGGGCGGGGACCAAGGGCGTGCGCGTCGAATGCCGTATTGGCGGATCGGACTTGAACCCTTATCTGGCGCAGGCGGTCATGCTGGCCGCCGGGATCAAAGGGATCGAAGACAAGATGGAACTGGCCCCGCCCACACGCGGCGATGCTTACGGCGAGTCCGATGCTGTCGATATCCCCCAGACCCTGCGGGCAGCAACCGAGACCCTGCGCGGTTCGACGTTCTTGCGCGAGGTGTTGGGCGACGATGTAGTGACCCATTACACCCGCGCGGCGGAATGGGAGCAGGAAGAATATGACCGGGTGGTGACCGATTGGGAAATCGCCCGCGGCTTTGAAAGGGCCTGAGAATGACGACGGTAAAATGTATCTCTCCGATTGACGGTTCGGTCTATGCGGAACGCGAAACCCTAAGCAACGATGCGGCGCTTGAGGCTGTTGCCCGCGCCCGCAAAGCGCAAAAGGCATGGGCGGCGCGGCCTTTGCAGGAGCGTGTCGATCTGGTGATGGGCGCGCTGAAAGAGATTGAGAATTCGACCGACCGGATGACAACCGAGCTGGCCCATCAGATGGGCCGTCCGGTGCGCTACGGCGGCGAATTCGGAGGCTTGCAGGAGCGCACCAGCCACATGGCAAAGATCGCTGCCGATGCGCTTGCCCCCACGGTGATCGAAGACAGCGCGGCCTTTTCGCGCAAGATCATGCGCGAGCCGCATGGCGTAGTCTTTGTCGTGGCACCGTGGAACTATCCCTATATGACCGCGAACAACACCATCGCGCCGGCGCTCATTGCCGGGAATTCGGTGATCCTAAAGCATGCCTCGCAGACCATTTTGGTCGGCGAACATCTGGCCGATGCCTACCGCGCGGCGGGCGTGCCTGAAGATGTCTTCCAGAACGTTGTGCTGAGCCATGACACCACCTCGGCGCTGATCGCCGACAATGCGTTCGATTTCGTCAACTTTACCGGTTCCGTCGGTGGCGGGCAGGCGATGGAGCGTGCAGCGGCGGGCACTTTCACCGGCGTGGCGACCGAGTTGGGCGGCAAAGACCCCGCCTATGTCCGGGCCGATGCCAATCTCGACGCGGCCGTCGATGGTGTGATGGACGGCGCGATGTTCAACGCGGGTCAATGCTGCTGCGGGATCGAGCGGATCTATGTACACGAAAGCCTCTATGACGCTTTCGTTGAAAAGGCTGTGGCTTGGGTGAACAACCTCAACCTCGGCAATCCGTTGGAAGAAGCCACGACGCTTGGCCCGATGGCCAACGTACGTTTCGCCAATGAGGTCCGCGCACAGATCGATGAGGCCGTTGCGGCAGGTGCCAAGGCGCATATCGAAAAGATGCCCTCCGACGATGGCGGTGCCTATCTGACGCCGCAGGTCCTGACCGATGTGACCCACGAAATGCGCGTCATGCGCGACGAAAGCTTTGGCCCCGTAGTCGGCATCATGCCGGTGAAGGACGACGAAGAAGCCATTGCGCTGATGAACGACAGCCAATTTGGTCTGACCGCTGCGATCTTTACCGCTGACGCTGATGCCGCCGAAGCCATTGGCCAGCGACTGGAAACCGGCACCGTCTTCATGAACCGTGCCGATTACCTTGACCCGGCGCTTTGCTGGACCGGCTGCAAGCAGACCGGGCGCGGCGCGGGCCTGTCTGAACTGGGCTATCACGCGCTGACACGCCCCAAATCCTACCACCTCAAGAAAGCCTGAGACATGTCCCTGACTGCCAATTGGTCTTACCCCACCGCCATCCGTTTCGGCACGGGCCGCATTAAAGAGATCGCCGAGGCCTGCGCCGCTGCGGGTATCAAAAACCCCCTGTTGGTCACCGACAAAGGGCTGGCCTATCTGCCGATCACCCAGTCCACGCTCGACCTGATGGAGGCGGCTGGCCTTGGCCGCGCGATGTTCTCGGACGTTGACCCGAACCCGACCGAGATGAACGCCAAAGCGGGCATCAAGGTCTACCGCGACGGCGGCCATGACGGCGTGATCGCCTTTGGCGGCGGCTCGGGGCTTGATCTGGGCAAGGTCATTGCCTTCATGGCGGGCCAAACGCGCCCCCTGTGGGATTTTGAGGATATTGGGGACTGGTGGACCCGCGCCGACCCCGATGGCATTGCGCCTATCGTGGCTGTTCCGACGACGGCTGGCACCGGGTCTGAAGTGGGCCGCGCAAGCGTGATCACCAATTCCCAGACCCATGAGAAAAAGATCATCTTCCACCCTAAAATGCTGCCCGCCGTCGTGATCTGCGACCCGGAGCTGACCGTGGGCATGCCGCCGATGATCACCGCAGGCACCGGGATGGATGCTTTCGCCCACTGCCTCGAAGCCTTCTGCTCGCCGCATTACCACCCGATGAGCCAGGGTATGGCGCTGGAAGGCATGCGTCTGGTCAAGGAATATCTGCCGCGGGCCTATGCCGATGGTACTGATCTTGAGGCGCGCGGGCATATGATGTCTGCTGCGGCCATGGGCGCCACGGCGTTTCAAAAGGGTCTGGGTGCCATCCATGCCATCAGCCACCCGATTGGCGCGGTGCATCACACGCACCACGGCACCACCAACGCGGTCGTCATGCAGCCCGTCCTGCGCATGAACCGCCCCGCCATTGAGGACCGTCTGGCCAAAGCGGCAGCCTATCTCGATATCGTCGGCGGCTTTGATGGCTTCTATGATTTCGTCGGCAAGTTGAATGCGGAGTTGAATATCCCCGCTAATCTGACCGCCCTTGGCGTGATCGAACCCGACATTGACGCGCTGGTGGCCTCGGCTTTGCAAGACCCAAGCTGTGGCGGCAACCCGATTGAACTGACCAAAGAGAATGTCACGCAGCTGCTGCGCGACTGCTTTTAAAACGCAAAACAGGGGGCCGGATCATCGGCCCCCTGTTTATTAAAAATCAGTGAAACGTCGGATTATTCAGTCGTTTTGGCTTCTTCCATATCCACTTCAGTAACCTCGGGCCCGACCGAGACCAAATACGCCCAAACATCCTTGGCGTCTTCTTCATCTTTCAGACGGTAAGACATCTTGGATTTGGCGCGGTTCGTGTCGAGATAGCTGGCCAGAAACTTCTTGGGATCGGCAACATATCCGGTGAAGTCTTCTTCGTTCCACGCCAGCCCGGCTTCGCCGGCTTCAACGATGAAATCGCCATAGCGGTAGTCTTCGACCGACCCCGCCACGCGGTTGTAGATTCCATAAAGGTTCGGCCCGGTGCGGCCGCCTTTTTGGATGTCATTGCCTTCATCATCTTGGATCATGTGGCAGCTTTTGCATTTACGAAAGACCTTTTCCCCGGCTTCGGCATCACCGGAGGCATGGCTTTCTGCCCATAGGGGCGTGGCCCCAAGGCAAATGGCGAAGATCGACGCGATACGCATGTTCATTGTGAGTTCCTTTGTCTGGCTGATTTGAAACTAGCGTTTTGGGCGAGGGGGTAAAGCATATCGTCTGCGCCAAAAGGTAGCACGGGCGGGCTGCGGGCCGGTTAGCGGTTGAGACCAAGGGGAATTCCTCCGATAACTGCCGGTGAATTTCTTCTGCTTCGAGGGTGAGATGAACACAACGGCGAGCCGCCTCTGATGGAGATCATGGTCCCCGCTTGGGTCGACGGCACCCTGCAACCGGTTGAAAAACTCGCCGCGCATGAACGCGGTTTGCGGCATATGGCGGTCTCGGTCTTTGTAATTGCCGAGGGCAGGTTGCTGCTGCAGCAGCGCGCGCTTGGCAAATACCACACCCCCGGCCTCTGGGCGAATACCTGCTGCACGCATCCGCAATGGGACGAGCCGCCCCAAGCCTGCGCCACACGACGTTTGGACGAGGAGTTGGGGATCACCGGGTTGGACCTTCAGCATCGCGGCCAAGTCGAATACCGCGCCGATGTTGGCGGCGGGTTGATAGAGCATGAGGTTGTTGAGGTATTCCTTGCCCATGCAGACCCGGCGTTGTCGATCACGGAAAACCCCGATGAGGTGATGGCGACGCGCTGGATCAGCCTGAGCGATCTACACACCAACCTCGCGCAGAGCCCCGAAGAATATACGCCTTGGTTGCGGATCTACATGGCCGAACACGAAGGCTTGATCCTCGGCGGCGGGGCGATGGAATAATAGAAAGGCGGGCCAGAGATGACCGAAGACATGCAAGACCAAAAGACACGCGCGGCGGACTGGTTCCGCAAGCTACGCGATGACATCGTTCAGGCGTTCCATGACATTGAAGCGCGTCATGTCGGGGAAGAAGAGGCCGGACGTTTCGTGGTCAGCAACACAACCCGCACCGCGCCTGATGGGTCCGACGCTGGCGGCGGTGAGATGTCTGTCATGCGCGGCGGGCGCGTGTTTGAGAAGGTGGGCGTGAATATCTCCACCGTTTACGGCACCTTGGGTGAACGGGCGCAAGTGGCGATGGCCGCGCGCAAAGGACTGCCGGGCATGGCCGATGATCCGCGGTTTTGGGCATCGGGCATCAGTCTGGTCGCGCATATGCAAAACCCGCATGTGCCTGCCGTGCACATGAACACCCGCATGTTCTGGACCCCTCATGCGTGGTGGTTCGGCGGTGGGGCGGATTTGAATCCTTGTATTGAGTATGACGAGGACACCGCCTATTTCCATGCCGAGATGAAGGCCGCCTGTGACCCCCATAGCGCCACGCTCTATGATGAGCTGAAGGCTTGGGCGGATGAGTATTTCTACATCCCGCACCGCAAACGTGCGCGGGGTGTGGGCGGTATCTTTTATGACGACCGCAACAGCGGCGATTGGGAGGCGGATTTCGCGCTGACCCAAGACGTTGGCCGGGCGTTTCTCCCCGCTTATGTACCGCTGGTCGATAAGCGGCGCGAGATGGACTGGGACATGGACGATAAGGATGTGCAGTTCCGCCACCGTGGGCTCTATGCGGAGTATAACCTTGTTTATGATAGGGGGACGAAGTTCGGGCTTGAGACGGGGCATGACCCTGATGCGGTGCTGATGAGCCTGCCGCCTATGGCGAAGTGGGTTTGAGCTAACTATCCCGGCCCGAAATCAAGCCGCAGGCGCCGGGCCATCGCCTGCCCGCCCGTCACGCCGGAGGCGTGCCTCCATATTTGGCGCACCTTCGGTGCGAACGGGTAGGCGATTTGGAGAGGCTGGGCATGACTTCGTGAAGGCACATCACGGTTGAACCATAAAGTGGCATGAGCCATCGTCTCATCGCCGACCCGCGGGCAGGCGATGGCCCTCATTGTAAGATGCGGAGGTTCAGCCTCGCGTCCCGCGCACCGTATCAATCATCAACTGCACATTCTCCGGATCCGCATCCGGCGTGATTCCATGCCCGAGATTAAAGATATGCGGCCCCTTCGCCAGCGCGTCGACAATCGCGCGTGTCTCTTGCACCAGCGCATCCCCGCCCGTCACCATATGCGAGGATTTCAGATTGCCCTGCACACAGCCATGCGGCTGCACGTTCTCGGCGACCCATTCTGCGCTCACCGCATCATCCACGGCAATGCAGTCCGCCCCAGTGGCCGCATGCAGATTGGCAAACCGCGCCCCGGCACCGCGCGGGAAGGCGATGATCGGCACGCCCGGATGGCGAGCCTTCAGCGCACTGATGATCTGGCGCAGCGGCTCGGTCGAATAACGGTCAAAATCGGTACCTTGAAGCGATCCGGCCCAGCTATCGAAGAGCTTCACCACCTCGGCCCCGGCTTGGATCTGCATGTCGAGGTATTCGATGGTCGCCAACGTGATCCGCTCCATCAGCGCATCGAACACCTCCGGGTTTTCGTCCTTCAACGCATGAGCTGGCCCCTGATCCGGCGTGCCTTTGCCCGCGATCATATAGGTCGCCACCGTCCATGGCGCGCCTGCGAAACCGATCAGCGTCGTCTCTTCGGGCAGTTCGCGCGACAGGATACGCACGGTCTCGTAAATCGGAGCGAGGTGGTCGTGAATGGCATCCGCTGGTTTCAGCGCTTCCATCTCGGCCTTTGTCGTGATCGTCGACAGGCGCGGGCCTTCGCCCGTGACGAACCACAGGTCGGCACCAAGCGCTTGGGGCACCAGCAGGATGTCCGCAAAGAGGATTGACCCATCAAACCCGTAGCGGCGGATCGGCTGCAACGTCACCTCGGCGGCAAGTTCAGGATTGTAGCACAGCGACAGGAAATCCCCCGCCTTGGCCCGGGTCGCGCGATACTCGGGTAGATAGCGCCCGGCTTGCCGCATCATCCAGATTGGCGGGGTCGGCAGGGTTTCGCCCGCAAGGGCGCGCAGGATGGTCTTATTCGCAGTCATTATGGCGTTCCTAATTGTGGCAAACCCGTAGGTAGCGCAGGTACAGCAGTTGTCAGTTCATGTCGACGGGGGTAGGGATGCGTCATGACGTATCAGCTCCCCACTCCGGCCCGGCCTCTCAACATCGGCACACGCGGATCGCTTCTGGCGCTCGCGCAGGCGAATGAGGTGCGCGACCGGCTCGCCGCCGCCTTTGACCTGCCGTTTGAAGCGTTTACGATCGTGGTGATCAAGACCACGGGCGACAAGATCATCGACCGCCCGCTGAAAGAGATCGGCGGCAAGGGCCTGTTCACCCGCGAGATCGAAGCGGCGCTGCTGGATGGCTCCATCGACATCGCGGTGCATTCGATGAAGGACATGCCGACGCTGCAACCCGGTGGGCTGCTGATCGACACCTATCTGCCGCGCGAGGATTGTCGGGATGCGTTCATCTCGCCGCACCTAAAATCCATCGCCGAGTTGCCCGAAGGCGCGGTGGTGGGCACCTCCAGTCTGCGCCGCCGGGCGCAGGTGAAACTGCGACGGCCCGATTTGGAAGTGGTCGAGTTTCGTGGCAACCTGCAAACCCGTTTGAAAAAGCTGGATGACGGCGTGGCCGAGGCGACTTTTCTTGCCATGGCCGGGCTGAACCGGCTGAAAATGGACGATGTGCCGCAGGCCGCCGTGCATCCCGATGACATGCTGCCGGCCATCGCCCAAGGGGCGATTGGGGTTGAGCGCCGCATCGACGACAGCCGCGCCGCCGACATGTTGGCGGCGATCCATGACCGCGCCACGGGCGAACAACTGGCCGCCGAGCGCGCGTTTCTGGCGACGCTTGACGGCTCTTGCGAGACGCCCATCGCTGGGCTGGCCGAACTCAACGGCACCGAGATGCGCCTGCGCGGCCAGGTGCTGCGCCCGGACGGGTCAGACGCCATCGGCGACGACGTGACCTGCGCCATTTCCGACGGCGCCGCGGCGGGCGAGGCGATGGCCCGCAAGCTTCTGGCCGAGGCCGGACCGGGTTTCTTTGACTGGCGCGAATGATCGGTAATCTCTTCACGCTGAAACAGCTTGAAGCGCTGATCTGGGTCGCAGACCTTGGCAGCTTTCGCCGCGCCGCCGCGCATCTGAACACGACACAACCCAATATCTCGGCCCGGATTTCCGGGCTGGAGGCAACCTTGGGTGTCACCCTGATGCAGCGCGACGCCGGGTCGATCCGGTTGACCGAAAAGGGCAGCGCGCTGCTGGCCCAAGCCCGCCGTGTCCTGCGCGAGGCAGAAGCGCTGGTCGAGACCGCCGCGCGGCCCGACCTGATCGACGACAGCCTGCGCCTTGGCGTGACCGAAGTGGTTGCCAGCACATGGCTGCGCCCCTTTCTGCGCGCGCTGGCCGAGGTCTATCCCAACCTCACCGTCGAACTTACCGTCGATCTGTCACGCGATCTGGATCAGGAACTCGCCGCCCATGCGCTTGATCTCACCTTGCAAACCGCGCCCTTCTCGACCCCGGCGAGCGGGCAGGTGGACTTGGCGACCTATGACTACATCTGGGTCGCCGCGCCGGAATTGGCCGCGCAGATCGGCCCCGCGGCTGATTTCGACGCCATGCTACGCCATCCGGTGCTGGGCCATGCGCGACATACGCAGGCCCATTCCGATCTGATCGGCCGTTTCGACGGCACGACTGCACCCAAGGCCCGTTTGGTGCCCTCCAGCAGCCTGTCGGCGGCGATGAACATGGTGCTCGACGGGATGGGCGTGGCGGTGATGCCGCGTGTGATGGTGGCAGCCGCGCTGGCCGATGGGGCGCTGCGGATTCTGCCCGCCGCGTGGCACCCGCGCCCGCTGCAAGTCGCCGCGCGTTATCACGCGGATCGCACGCCCGCCTATGTCACCCGTGCCGCCGAACTGGCCCGGGACTGCGCTCAGGTCTTCGATGCTGAGGATCGAAAAAACCTTTCACACCCATAGAATATAATAATTTGCGCCGATGTTGCGCCCGCCCCTATCCTGCGTCCAAACAGGAGTGAGACATGGCATCAACCATCCGACTGGGCGTAGACATCGGCGGCACCTTCACCGACGTAGTGCTGGAAAAGGGCGGCGAGAGTTTCTCGACCAAAGTGCTGACCACCTATGCCGCGCCCGAGAACGCGATCATCGACGGAATGCATCAGGTCTGCACCAAGGCCGGGGTCACCCCTGCCGACCTGACACAGATCATCCACGGCACCACGCTGGCCACCAATGCGCTGATCGAGCGGCGCGGGGCCAAGACGGCGCTGATCACGACCCAGGGCTTCCGCGACGTGATCGAGATGCGCACCGAAAGCCGGTTTGAGCAATATGATCTGAACCTCAATCTCCCCGAGCCACTGCTGCCACGCCAGATGCGCTACACGGTGGAAGAGCGCGTCGATGCCACCGGCGCGGTTCTGCTGCCGCTCGACCGTACCGAGGTCGAAGCCTTGGCCGACCGTATCGCGGACGCCGGCTATGACAGCGTCGCCGTGGGGCTGATCCATTCCTACCTGAACGACGCGCATGAACGGCTGATCCGCGAGGTGCTAGAAGAGCGGCTGCCGGGGGTCATGGTCTCGATCTCTTCCGAGGTCTCACCGCAGATGCGCGAGTATGAGCGGTTCAACACCGTGGTCGCCAATGCCTATATCAAGCCTCTGATGAAGAGCTACCTCGGGCGGCTTGAAGGGCGGCTTCAGAAGGAAGGTGTCTCCTGCAACATCTTCCTGATGCACTCGGGCGGCGGCATCATCTCGATCGAAAGCGCCGCCGAATTCCCGGTGCGGCTGGTGGAATCCGGCCCGGCGGGCGGGGCGGTCTTTGCCGCGAACATCGCCGCGCGCTATGGGCTCGACAAGGTGCTGAGCTTCGACATGGGCGGCACCACGGCCAAGATCTGCCTGATCAAGAACCAGACGCCTAAGACCAGCCGAGTGTTCGAAGTGGCGCGGACCTACCGTTTCAAGAAAGGCTCCGGCATGCCGATCTCGATCCCGGTGATCGACATGGTGGAGATCGGTGCAGGCGGTGGCTCGCTCGCGCATGTCGACGCCATGCGGCAAATCCGGGTCGGGCCGGAAAGTGCGGGCTCTGAGCCCGGGCCGGCCTGCTACGGGCGGGGCGGTGAGAAGCCTGCCGTGACCGATGCTGATCTTGTGCTGGGCAAGCTCGACCCCGACAATTTCGCGGGCGGCTCGATCCGCCTCGACACCACAGGCTCTGAAGGCGCGTTGCAAAATGTCATCGGCAAGGAATTGGACATGGACGCCGCCACCGCCGCCTTTGGGCTGGCCGAAGTGGTGGACGAAAACATGGCCAATGCCGCGCGGGTGCATGCGGTGGAAAACGGCGAGGATCTCAGCGACTACACGATGATCGCCTTCGGCGGTGCGGCCCCGCTGCACGCCGGGCGGCTCTGTGAGAAACTGGGCGTTGAACGCCTGCTGGTGCCGCCTGGTGCCGGGGTCGGCTCGGCCATCGGGTTCCTGCGCGCGCCGTTTAGCTTCGAGGCCAATCGCTCGGTCTATATGAAGCTGTCGGATTTCGACGCGGGCCGCATCAAGACGCTGTTGGCCGAACTGCAGGAAGAGGCCACTGGCTTTGTCCGCAACTGCGACGCCGGGGCGGAAATCCTGTCGGAATACAAAGTCTACATGCGCTACAGCGGGCAGGGCTGGGAGATCCCCATCGTGCTGGACGAGGCAGACGCCCTAAACCCCAATGCCGTCCGGTTCGAGGCGCTTTTTGAGGCGGATTACGCCAAGCTTTTCGGTCGTACCGTCGAGGGGTTGGATATCGAGATCACGGTCTGGTCGGTCAATGCCACCACCCCGCCCGAGGCGGTCGCCCGCACCGCAGAGCAGTCTCCGGGTGCGGCGGCAGATGTGGCTCTAACACGGCGTATGTTCGACCCGGCGCTCGCCGAATACTGCGATGCCGACGTGGTCCTGCGCGCCCAGATGGCCCCCGGCCAGACCGCCCAAGGCCCCGCCGCGATCACCGAGGATGAGACGACGATCATCCTGCCCGCGTCACGCCGCGCCATCTGCCAGCCGGACGGCTGCATCGACATCACCGTGAAAGGGTAAGCCCATGGCACAGACACATTCAAACGTCGCCTATCAGGTCATGTGGAACCGGCTGATCTCGGTCGTTGAGGAACAGGCGCAGGCGCTGGTGCGCACAGCCTTCTCGACTTCGGTGCGCGAGGCGGGGGACCTTTCGGCAGGCGTCTATGATACCGACGGTCAAATGTTGGCGCAGGCGGTCACCGGCACACCCGGCCACGTCAACGCCATGGCCGACGCGGTGGCGCATTTCATCCGGCGCATTGGGCGGCAGAACATCCTCGAAGGCGATGTCTATATCACCAACGACCCTTGGGAAGGGACAGGCCATCTGCATGACATCACCATGGTCACGCCGTCCTTTCACCGCGGCAAGCTGGTCGGCTTCTTTGCCTGTACCGCGCATATCGTCGACATCGGCGGGCGTGGCTTTGGTGCGGATGCGGCGAGCGTCTACGAAGAAGGGCTCTACCTGCCGATCATGAAATTCGCCGATGCGGGCAAGGTCGACGCGACACTGGTGCGGATCATCCGTGGCAACGTGCGCGAGCCGGATCAATTGGTCGGCGACATCTACGCGCTCACCACCTGCAACGAGATCGGCCACCGCCGGTTGATCGACATGATGGAGGAGTTTGCCCTCGACGATCTCACCGGCATCGCGGGTTTCATCCTCGACAATTCCCGCCGCGCCACGCTGGAGCGGATCGCGGCGCTGCCACGCCAGCAGGCGACCGGCGAGATGACGATCGACGGCTTCGACACGCCGATCACGCTGAAGGTCACGGTGAGCATCGAAGAAGATCACATCCTGTCGGATTTCGCGGGCACCAGCGGGATCGACAAAAAGGGCATCAACTGCCCGCTGGTCTATACCAAGGCCTATGCCTGCTACGCGCTGAAATGCGCCATCGCGCCGGAGATTCCCAACAACGCCGCCTCGCTAGAGCCGTTTCGGATCACCGCGCCGGAAAACACCATCGTCAACGCGGTGCACCCGGCACCCGTGGCCCTGCGGCACATCGTCGGTCACTTCGTGCCCGATACAGTCTACGCGGCGCTGGATCAGATCCTGCCCAATCTTGTCCCTGCCGAGGGCGCGGGTTGCCTGTGCAACTTCCAAGTCAGCCTGCGCCCGCGCACGGATGCGCAAGCCCCCACAGGCGCGCGCCGGGCCGAGGTGCTGACCTTCAACTCCGGGGGCTCGGGCGCGCGGCCAGAACACGACGGGCTGAATGCCACGGCCTTCCCTTCGGGCGTGATGACCATGCCGGTGGAGGCCACGGAACATGCCGGTCCTGTGGTGATCTGGCGCAAAGAACTGCGCCCCGACAGCGGCGGCGCGGGTCGCCAGCGCGGGGGGCTGGGGCAGTACATGGAAGTCAGCGCCCGCGCGGGGCATGAGTTCGACATGCAGGCGATGTTCGACCGCGTCGATCACCCCGCCCGTGGGCGGCAGGGCGGCGCCCCCGGTGCCCCGACCACCATCGCCCGCGACGATGGCACGCCGATGCGCGGCAAGGGCAAACAGTTCGTGCCGCATGGGGCAAAGGTGATGATGGCCTTTCCGGGGGGCGCGGGCTACGGCCCCGCCACCGAGCGCCCCAAGGACTTGGTGAAACGCGACCTTTTGCGCGGCTATATAAGCGCCGAGGTGGCTGCGGCGGACTATGGGCTGAGCGCCGAAGACATCCGCGAGGTGCAAGAGGCGATCTGCAAAGGCATGGACCTGTGAAAGAGTTATCGCTCAAGGGTTTATAAGCGCACGGGGGTCATTGACTGTTACAAAGCGCGGGTGTTCCTTGGCCGCATCATGCCAAGAGGAACCCAGTGATGTATGTGATTGACCCCCCAAAGCAAAGCAGCCTTGCCGTTCAAGGGACCAGCGACCGTTTCCCGGTGCGGCGCGTCTTTTGCGTGGGCCGTAACTATGAGGCGCATGTGCTTGAGATGGGCAATGACATGCGCGACCCGCCGTTCTTTTTCACCAAACCCGCCGATGCCACGCTCGATACGCCCTGCACTGTGCCCTATCCGCCGCTGACCGAGGATTTCCACTTTGAGGCAGAGCTTGTCATCGCCATCGGCAAGGGCGGCGCAAACATCGCAGAAGCGGATGTGATGGATCACATCTGGGGCGCATCTGTGGGCATCGATTTCACCCGCCGCGACCTTCAGGCACAGGCCAAGAAGATGGGCCGCCCGTGGGACTGGTCTAAGGCGTTTGATAATTCCGCGCCCATCGCACCAATCCTGCCCATCGCCGATGTCCCCTCGGTCGAGAAGGGCCGCCTTTGGCTGGCCGTGAACGGCGAGATGAAACAGGAGGCCGATCTGTCGCAGATGATCTGGTCGGTGCGGGAGCATACCGCCACCCTGTCGCAGGCCGTGACCTTGGCACCGGGGGACATCATCATGACCGGCACGCCCGCCGGTGTCGCGGCTGTGCAGCCCGGCGATGTGATCACCGGGGGTGTCGACGGCATCTCTGAGTTCGAGGTCACCGTCGGCCCACGCGCCTAAAGAGCGCGGCCCGGTCTAGGCTCCGGCCAGCGTGCGTTCTGCCCGCGCGCGGGCTTGGGCGGCCAGATCTGGCAGACCGCTCTTTTCATAGACCGCGCCCAGCATCAGGTTCAGCGGCACGCCTTCGGGGTCATAGGTGCGGCGCATCTCAAGCACCTGCTGCGCGGCAGAGGCGCGGCCATCGCGCACCAGCGCATCAAGGTGGATCTGCTCGAAAAGATCGCGTTGCGCATGGCTGCCACCGCATTCGGCCATGCGGGGCAGGGCCAAGCCAAGTTCGCGGATCGCCGTGGCCCAATCCCCCTTGGCGTGGGCGGCGATGCCCCGGGCGGCGGGCAGCGCGACTTCGGCCCATGCGGCATGGTCATGGGCCGTGGTTTCGGCGGCGCGGGCCTTGATTGCAGAGAGCATCTCTGCTGTCTCGGGCCGTCCGGTGCGGCAGAGGGCATAGAGGTATTGCAGCGTCAGGAAGGGGCTGACCGTATCCGCCCCCCGCGCTGCCACATGGTCTGCCACATCTTTCCAACGGTCGCCCACATCGACGCCCGCGAACTCCATCCGCGCCAGCAGGGACACAGCGCCGACTTGGTCTTGGGAATAGTCTTTCTCAAGCCCCCAGATGTGCTGGTCATAGGCGGCGCGCACATCGGCGTGACGGCCTTGGGACAGGTAGAACAATGCCAGATGCCACCAGTTGTGGCTGCGCATGAAGGAGTTCAGATCAGTCCATGTCACGGCCACGCTTTCCATGAAACGCGCGCCTTCCGCCACGCGGCCTTCGGTCAGCATCACATGGGCCAGCGCGTGATGCGCCCAAGGCTCATCGTGGCGCAACTCCATCGCGCGGCGGGCGGCGGCCTCGGCCGGGTCGAGCAGGTGGCACTGCTCGTAGCCAAAGGCGATCATGCCGTGCGCATAGGCAATGTCTTCGGCCTCGGGCAGGGATTTCAGCGCAAGGCGCAACATGCCAGCGGCATCGCCTGTGTTGAACAGATGGTATTGCGCCAGTTTCAGCATCGCCAGATCGCGCGGCCATTTGTCGGTGATGGCGTCACAGGCAGCGACGAGAGCGGGCACATCGCCGTCGATCCAGTGGCCCACGGCGCGGATGATCTCTTGCTCGCGGGCGTTGGCCCCGGTCGCGGCTGTGGCGCGTTCCAGATAGGGGCGGGCTTTTTCCGGTGCGATGGGGTGCTCAAGGAACATCCACAATAGCGCGGCATAGGCATTGACCAGCGGGCCCTCGGGGTCGGCATCGGCTGCGGCGATGACGCCTGCGGCTTTGGGCTGGTAGGACAGAAAGCCGTGGATGAAATCGTTGATCGCCTGCAGGGTTTCCGGGCGGCTGGCTGTCGTTTCCAATCCGTAAAGGTCTTGTGTCATCTCGGGTCTCCGGCGGTGGCGTGGAATTGGCGCAGGTGTTGGGCGACGGCCTCAGAGGCGTCCCAATGGATCGAATGGCCTGCGTTTGGCAGGGTGGTCTGCGTCACGTTCGGGATCTGCGCAAAGGCGTCCTCGGCGGCGGCGCGGGGGATCAGCAGGTCTTCGGCGCCGTGCAACACTTGGGTCGGGCACCGAAGATCGGCAGGGCGCACCGTGGGGCGAAAGCCGCGCAGCGCTTCGAGCTGATGGGCCATGGCATCCGCGCTTTGCGCATGGGGATAGGCCAAGGCGGCGGCAAGGGCGGTCTCAGTATTTGTCGGATCGGAAAAGAAGCCGGGGGCAAAGACCCAAGGGTAGAGCGCGCGCAGCCAAAGCTGCTCCCCTTGCGGCGCGCGGCGCACGGCCAGCAGCGCGTCGAACACCGCCATGGTGCGCGGCGCACGGACCGGGGCAGAGGCGAGGATGCTCATCGCTTGGATGCGCTCGGGCGCTAGGCCAAAAAGCTCCATCGCCATCAGGCCGCCCATGGAATGGCCGACAACGTGAAACTTTGCGTGCCCCAGTTCATCCATCAACGCCAGCGCATCACGGGCCATCTGCGCGACCGAGGTTACCGCATCCCACGGCGTTGTGCGCCCGGTGCTGCGGTTGTCGGGCCGGATCAGGGTGAAGTGATCGGAAAGCAAAGGGGCCAGTGCGCCCCAACTCGCGCTGTCGCTCAGCATCCCGGCCAGCATCAAAAGCGGCGGGCCGTGCCCGTCGACCTCGTAATAAAGGGAGATATCGGAGAGGGGTAGATCAGGCATTCAGCGTGCTCCAACAAGGCAGAAGATCCCCTTGGGCGGGGGAGGCGGCATAGATCGCGCGGGCAATTGCGCGCGACAGGCAAAGCGCGGCGGCATGGCCGATCATCGCCACATCCCCCGCAGGTCGCGCCGCGGTCGAAAGGGAGAAGACCAGATCGCCGTCATTTGGCATATGCGCGGGCACCACCGCGCGGGCGATGCCGTCATGGGCGGCCACGGCGACGCGCTGGCATTCGGCCTTGGTCAGCGCGGCATCGGTGGCGACGATGGCGATGGTGGTATTGGCGCGGGCCGACATGGCCGCCATCTTGCGGCTTTCAAAGGAGAGGCCCAGCCCGGCGGAGGGGTCGGGCCCCAGCCCGCCGAATTCTCCGTCGATCTCAAAGGGGGCGGCGTGGAAATAGCGGTCACCGGGCGTGGTGACGGCACCGACCGGATTGGCCCCCACCAACGCGCCGACCATGCTGCCGTCAGGCAGTTGCAAACTGGCCGAGCCGAGCCCGCCTTTTACCATCGCGCTGAGCGCGCCTGTGCCCGCGCCGGCTGAGCCTATTTCGAACTCTTCGCCTGCCGCTTCCATGGCCTTGCGGCCAAGATCGGCATATGGGTTCTGCGTCCAATCCTTTTCGCCGCCGTTCAGCAGATCAAACAGAATCGCACCGGGCACCAGCGGGATCAGCGCATCGCCGACGCGAAACCCGCGCCCCTGCGCGCGCAGGGCATCCACCACGCCCGAACAGGCATCCAGCCCATAGGCAGAGCCGCCCGAAAGCACCAGCGCATCGACCGCCGCCACGGTCTTGTCGGGGGCCAGCAGGTCGGTCTCGCGCGTGCCGGGGGCGCCGCCCATGATGTGGACGGAGGCGGTGAAGGGCGTGTCGCCGATCAACACGGTGCTGCCGGATTTCAGCCGCGTGTCCTGCGCACTGCCGACCTTCAGCCCTGCCACATCGGTGATCAGGTTGCGCGGGCCGGGACGCATCGGCGCGGTCATGAACGGCTCCCGCGGGCAGCCGCGCTATTCACGTGAAACATCCCCGTAATGGTGCAAATGGGCAAGGGGTCTAACAGGGGCATCGTCACTCCGGCATTGATTTCGGGCGGAGTTTGCGCGCTTCCCCAGCGGATGCCAAGGCCTGTGCTGCCAGAGACCTGCCTTACCGGATGCGCGCCATAAAAATGGGCGCGCAGGTTGCCCCGCGCGCCCGATCCCTCCGGCATGGCCGGTTGGTTTATTTTTGCTCTTCGGCGACAGCTGCGGCCACGGCCTCTTCAAAGATCGCGAGGCCCTCTTCGACGATGGCGTCAGATGCGGTCAGCGGAACCATCACGCGCACGGCGTTGCCATGCATGCCACAGCTCAGCAGCAGCAGGCCGCGCTTGAGGGCGTGGGCGATGACGCGCTTGGTGAAATCGGCATCGGGTTTGGCGCTGTCAAAGTCGGTTACGAATTCGACGGCGACCATGGCACCAAGGCCGCGGATATCCCAGAAGCGGTAGGGCGCCGACCGCGCGCCGATTTCGGCAAAGCGAGCTTTGAGCGTTTCGCCCATCGCGGTGGAGCGGGCCAGCAGACCTTCGTCTTCGATCGCCTCAATCGCCGCCAGCGCTGCGGCGCAGGCCACTGGGTTGCCGCCATAGGTGCCGCCCAGACCGCCGGGGGCCATTGCGTCCATCACATCGGCGCGGCCAATCACCCCGGCCAGCGGGTAGCCACCGGCCATGGATTTCGCCACGGTGATGAGGTCCGGCGCAACGCCGGAATGCTCAATTGCGAACCATGTGCCGGTGCGGCCAAAGCCGGCCTGCACTTCGTCAGCGATCAGCAGGATGCCGTGCTGGTCACAGATCGCGCGCAGTTCTTGCATCATGTCGAAAGGCACAGGGGTATAGCCGCCTTCGCCGAGCACCGGCTCGATGATGATCGCGGCAACGCGCTCGGGCTGGGCATCGGTGAGGAAGAGGTTTTTCAACCCGGTCAGCGCGTCCTGCACGGTGATCCCGTCGCGCACCGAAGGGAAAGGCGCCCGGAAGACATCCGCCGGGAAGGGGCCCACGTCTTTTTTGTAGGGCGTGACCTTGCCGGTCATGCCCAGCGTCAGCAGGGTGCGGCCATGGTAGCCGCCGGTGAAGGCGATGATGCCCGGACGGCCAGTGGCGGCGCGGGCAATTTTCACGGCGTTCTCAACGGCTTCGGCGCCGGTGGTGACGAGCAGCGTCTTTTTGGGTGCGTCACCCGGGGCCAGCGCGTTCAGTTTTTCAGCCAGTTCGATGTAGGGGCCGTAGGGCACCACCTGAAAGCTGGTGTGGGTATAGTGATCTTCTTGCGCCTTGGCGGCTTCGACCACTTTGGGGTGGCGATGGCCGGTGTTCAGGACGCCGATGCCCCCGACGAAATCGATGTAGCGGTTGCCTTCGACATCCCACAGTTCGGCATTCTCGGCGTATTTCGCATAGATCGGCGCGGCGGAGGCCACACCGCGCGGCACGGCGGCGTCGCGGCGCGCGACGAGGTCGGCATTCGTCTGACCGTCGGGTTTGGTGGCGGGATTTGCTTCGACCACTGTCATCTGCGGCGCGGCTTTGGCCTTGGCAGAGGATTTGCGGTGCGATTTCTTGACGGTGCTGGACATGGAACAGATACCTTATTGCGAAAGAGAGAGGGGCAGTGACGTGTCGTTTAAAAAATCCATATTCCGTTTAATATAATTGTCAATCGCGAAGGCAGAGCCTATCTAACAATTCCCAAGATCATCGGTTGCCCCTCCGCCACGATGCCCGGTCGCAACGCCGATGCCCACAAAGGACAAGTCATTGAACGTCGGCGATAAACTTAGAGCGATCCGCAAGAAACATGGGTTGTCCCAACGTGAGCTTGCGGCCAAGGCCGGGCTGACCAATGGCACGATCTCGCTGATCGAAAAGAACCGGACGAGCCCATCAGTCGCATCGCTGAAAAGCCTGCTGGACGCGATTCCCATCAGTATGGCGGAGTTCTTCTCGATCCTTGAGGAGGACGACAGCGCCAAGGTTTTCTACCGCGCGCAGGAACTGACCGAGATTTCGCCAAGCCACCAGGGCGGCGTATCGCTGCGCCAATTGGGCAACGCGGCGCATCACGCGCTTCAGGTGCTGCATGAAACCTATGAGCCCGGCGCGGATACCGGGCCGGAGTTTCTGAGCCATGAGGGCGAAGAAGCGGGCGTGGTGGTGCGGGGCAGCATCGAGGTGACGGTCGATGGCGCAGTTAGCCTGTTAAACGCTGGGGATGGCTACCTGTTCGACAGCCGCCTGCCGCATCGGTTTCGCAATATTGGCACCGACCCCTGTGAGATTGTCAGCGCCTGCACGCCCCCCAGTTTTTGAAAAGACGCCCTATAAATATCGACCGCCCCGAGCGTTCTGCTCGGGGCGGTCGATAGGGGTGTCAGGTCTTAATAGTCTGACCGGTAGTTCGACCTTTGGGTCTCCGGTTGCTGTTTGTCGCGACCGGCACGGTCTTCATCCGGGTTTAGTTCCCGTCGGCCCGTGGTTAAGGCCAGAATGATGACCGCGGCTAAGGTCAGGATGGTCAGACCGCCGAGAAAGAGCTCCGTGGTCATCTCCGTTTTCCTTTTTAGCACTGCGTTTCAGGTGCTCAACCGTGCGCGAGCCAAAGGGTTCCGACAAATTTTTCGCCTATGACGAGTCTGTGGCTTGCGGGCCACGTTTCCGGCCAGATTCCGCTGATCGATAGCGCGTCAGTAGTCGTAGATCATCTTGCTGTCGGTCGGGACGTGGAAATTAACCCGGATTTGGTATACGCCATCCGTGGTTTCAACCTCGACCTGACCGTTCAACTGGCGGGTAAAGGCAAGGATCAAACGAGAGCCGAGCCCGGTGCCGGATTTCACCTCTTCGGGGTTGCCGATGGTGTTGCGGACTTCAATCATCGCCTGTTCCGGCCCGGTCTGGATCAGCTTGAGCGAAATGAACCCTTTGCCATGTTCGACCGTCGAGACGTATTTCAGCGCGTTGGTCAGCGCCTCTGACACCAGCAGGGTGAGGGGGGCCGCATCGTCGGCGTCAATCTTGATCGGCTCAAAGGATTGCTCAACCTGCACGCCCGAACCAGAGGCCAGCCCGACCGATAGCATCTGGCCTACAATCTCGTTCAGCAGTTCGCTGGCGTTGACCCGCACCAGATCGTCATTCTGGTAGAGGTTCTTGTGCACGGTGGCGAGGCTGAGGATGCGATCTTGCAAGCGCCGCAGGACAAAACGCGCGTCTTCGCTTTTGGCCTGCCGGATCTGCATGTTCATGATCGACGAGATAAGCTGAAGGTTGTTTTTGACCCGGTGGTGGACCTCTTTCAGCAGGATGTTCTTTTGCCGAAGGCTGTCTTCGAGCGTCGCCTCATCCCGCAGGATCGATTCCGCCATGCCGACAAAAGCGGATTCCATCTCGACCAATTCGGTGGGCACCGAGGGGCCAAGCGTGCCGCGCGGCAGGGTGCGATTCAGCGCAAAGCGACGCATCTGCCGGCCAAGCTTGCGAATGTGGTTGATCGCCAGACGGTTCAGCGCCCAGAAGGCCACGATCAGGCTGGCCAGCCACATGACAATGGGCAAAAGCGCGCTCAGGCGGGTGGAAACGCCGGTGTCTAGAAACGGGGTGTTGCTGGGCCATACGCTCAGCGCAAAGACCGTGTCTGGCACGATTGGGACGATCACATAGGCGCGGTCTTGGCCATCGAAATTCTCTGAAAGGAAGACGTTGGGTTCTTTGGTGGTCAACAGCGACAAGGCGACATCGCTGGGGTATTCCTTTTTGGCAACGGCCAGCCCGTTTTCGGTGGTCAGGATGTGGCCCATCTTGTTGAGGGTCATCATCGCGACGCTGCTGTGTTTGCTCTTGGGTTCGCGTATCGCGTTGATGGCGTCTTCGGGAATGCTGAGCGCCATGAAGCCGATCAATTCGCGCTCTTCGTAGACCGGCGCGTTGATCAGCGTGACCATCTGATTGCTGACCGCCCCTTGCAACACCGGCATCGCACGACGGACCGGTGTTTCCACCAGTGTTTGAAAGTTCTCATCCTCGGAAAAGTCATGATCCTGCCCCGTGGAGGAGCAGGTCATTTTCCCGTCTAGCCCGATGAAACCCACAAGCGAATAGATGTCTGACGCTTGCTTGTACTCCTTGAGGAAGGCGGTGCATTCCTCTGGGTCGTCCCGCCTGAGACGCACGATAGAGGTGAGCGCTTCGGCGGCGCCGAAAGCCTCTTGGATCACCCGGCGTTCCGCAGCGGAGGCCTGTTCTGTGACGGCGATCAGCGATAGCTCTGCGCTTTGGCGGCTTTGATCCGCAATCTGCCGTGTCTGCACAACCGCGATCAGCCCGATGGGCAAAAGCGCGAGAGACAGAAACAGCAAAATACGGATCGTCAGCCCACGCATCAGATCACCGCTGAAGAAGCCAGATGTCATATTTAGAAAGAAGAAACTTTAGAAGCAGATAGGACCGACATTGTCGCGTCATCGGTCATTTCAAGCGACTCGTCGTCATGGTGACCCAGCAGTTCAGCAAGGCGGGCACGAGCCCGGTTGGTGCGGCTTTTGATGGTGCCTACGGCAACGCCACACATGTCTGCGGCTTCCTCGTAGGAGAAGCCAGAGGCCCCCACAAGAAGCAGCGCTTCGCGTTGCTCATCCTTCAGCAGGGCAAGGGCCTTGCGGAAATCCGTCATCTGCATGTGACCATCATGTGCGGGCTTTTCCGCCAGCCCGTCAGTCAACACGCCATCCACATCCGAGACTTCGCGTTTCGCCTTGCGGCGCGAGGAATAGTAAGTGTTTCGCAGGATCGTGAAGAGCCAAGCACGCATGTTCGTGCCCTCTTGGAATTTTTCGATGTTGGTCCACGCCTTGACCAAGGTGTCCTGCACCATGTCGTCTGCCGTGGCACCATTGCGTGTCAGGCTGATGGCAAAGGCCCGCATGGCCGGCAGATGTTCTACCAGCTCGTCGCGCGGATCGGGACGGGTCATTATGACGTTCCTTTTTCTGAATCCTGTTCCTTCAACTTCTGAAGCAGATCCTTGAAACGATCAGGGATGCCTTCATCGAGCGTCTCATCGAAGACCCGCTTGAGGTTGTCGTCGATGACGCGCTCGCGCTCGTCCTTGTTTCCTGAATTCACTAACATCACCTCTGGCATCGTCGTCTCGTTTGAATAATTATGTACGCATACTGGAACCAAACACAATGTCGACGTGTTTGGTTCCAAGAAAAGTAAAAAAGGATTCGACTAGATGAACGATGCGACACAAAAGACCAGCATCAGCGATGAACTGGGTGCCAACATCCCCTACCTTCGCCGGTTCGCGCGGGCGATGACTGGTAGCCAGACCAGTGGTGACACCTTCGCCGCGGCGGCGCTGGAAGCCATCCTGGTTGATCGCTCGGTGCTCGATGGAGTAGACACAAAGACGGGTCTTTTCAAGGTTTTGTACGGTATCTGGGCCAGCGCAGGTGCCCCGGTGGAAGAAGGCGAAAGCGGCCCCCGCGCCAAGGCGCAGCGGCATCTGTCGAGCCTGACCAACAACAGCCGCGAAGCGCTGCTGCTGCACACGATCGAAGGCTTTTCGCATGGTGAAATCGCCAAAATCATTGGCGTGGATGAGGCCGAGGCTGATGAGCTGATCCAGATCGCACACCGCGAAATGGCCGACAGCACCTCCGGTTCGGTGATGATCATCGAAGACGAAGCCATTATCGCGATGGACATTGAATCCATCGTCGCCGAGATGGGCCACCGCGTGACCGGCATCGCTCGCACACGGGATGAAGCGGTGAAACTAGGCAAGGCCGATGTGCCTGACCTGATCCTCGCCGATATCCAACTGGCCGATAACTCTTCGGGCATCGATGCGGTGAACGACCTGCTGAACGAACTGGGCATGCGTCCGGTGATCTTTATCACCGCCTTCCCCGAGCGTCTGCTGACCGGTGACAAGCCAGAGCCTGCATTCCTGATCTCCAAACCTTACTCGGTCGATCAGGTCGTCTCGGCGGTCTCGCAAGCGATGTTCTTTTCCTCCACGGAAACGCTCAACGCCTAAACCGGGCCAGAAAGACAGGGTTCCCCGCGCAACACATTGCGCAGGGAACCCTTTGCATTCAGCGCCCGCGCTGCCTATCGTCAGTCAAACATTCAGGAGGCCCACATGGCCAAGACCCCGACCGCTGCCGCAAAAGATCTGACCATCGACGATCTGTCGGATCAGATCGCGCTTCTCAAAAAAGACATCGCATCGCTGACCGAAACCTTGGGCGAATACGGCAAGGCCAAGTCGGAAGAGATGCGCGACAACGCCCGCAACGCGGCGAATGATTTTGCCGACACAGGGCGCCTGAAGGCGATGGAGGCCCAAAAGCAAGCCGAGGAATTCCTGCAAGCCCAGCCCGGTACCGCCCTCGGCATCGCCGCAGGCATCGGTTTCCTTGTCGGTCTTGTGACGGCCCGCCGCTAAGATGCTTTCCTCGGTGATGAACCATCTGCGCGGCTCCCTGCGGCGTGTGCTGCGCACCGCGATGCTCAGCGCCGGGGCCGCGCTCTTTCTGCTGATCGGGCTGCTGTTTCTCACGCTTGCGGCATGGCTTTATCTCATCACCGTCACCACGGCGCTCACCGCTGCGCTGATCCTCGGCGCGGTCTATTTCGGTGTTGGTTTTCTCTTGCTTGCCATGGCCGGATCCGACCGCGCGCCCGCCGCTCAGGCCCCCCGTCAGGAAGACCCCTCCGCGACCGAACATGACGGTCTCAAGAACTTGGTCATGGCATTTCTGGCTGGCATAACCGCGGGTCAGAAAGCGCGCCGTTAACAGCGCTGAGAAGATTGCCACTGGAAAAGGGGCGGGTGATGAACCTCAGCCTCCTTTCGGCCTCCGCCAATCGGGGCGTATCGTTCATGATACAGACGATTGGAAACCACTCCCGCAGGTTCGACAAATCCGACAGATGCTGGTGCAACTGATCGCGCCGCAGCGACAGGACCGCGAATTCGATGTTGTCGATGTTCTCCACCAGCTTGCTGAGATCAAACGTCTCTAAAACGCGAATTTGCGATTGCGGAAACGCAGCAGAAAGCGTTTCATTTATGTCTGAACAGACCAACGGGTCCGGTTCGTAGATCAAAATCGACATGGTCTTCCCCCGGGTTAGCAAAGTTGTCGATTTAGGGGGCGCGCCACGAGGGCGCATTAAACTAAGACATAAGAAGGCAAATTTTATCTGATGACGACACAATGCCGCTATTGCCCTCTCCGTCGCAAAGATGCCTTCCTGCCGATGTCGAAAGATGAAGTGAACTTCATGGAGAAGTTCAAGTCCGGTGAGCTGACGGTTGAGCCGGGCACGCCGATCCTGCTTGAGGGGTCAAACTCACCCCAGCTTTACACGGCCCTGACTGGGATGGGCATCCGCGACAAGACCTTGGAAAACGGCAACCGGCAGGTCATCAGCTTTGTCTTCCCCGGCGATTTCATCGGCCTGCAGGCAGGCATCATGGGTGAAATGGGCCATTCCGTCGAAGCCCGGACCCATATGCGGCTTTGCGTTTTCAACCGCAGCGAGTTCTGGAATTTCTTCAAGAACCACCCCGAACGCGCCTTTGACATCACTTGGTTGGCCGCGATCGAAGAACATTTCATGGGCGAAGTCCTTGCCACCATTGGCCAACGCACCGCGATGCAGGCCATCGCTTGGGCGATGGTCAAGATTTTCGAACGTGGCCAGTCGCTGGGGATGGTCACCCACAACCAGATGCTGCTGCCCTATTCACAACGCGATCTGGCCGATGCGCTTGGTCTGTCGGTGGTGCACACCAACAAAACCCTCGGTGCCCTGAAAGAACGCCAGTTGCTTTCGTGGTCCGACAGGGTGCTTCAGATCAACGACCTCGCCGCCTTGGCGAAAGCGGGGGTGACCGAACTTGAGGGTCGCCAAAAGCGCCCCCTGCTTTAACAGCTACTCTTGCGTGATATCGATAAAGGTATCTGCGGCCTCGGCCCCACGTTGCCCGCGCGGTTTGGCCGGGCCGATGGTGCTGTCCGGGCGCGTCCGGCGTTCGACCTGCGCGTTCAGGGCCGCGCCGAATAGGATCAGAAAACTGCTGATCCAAAGCCAGACCAACATCGCAATCACAGCCCCGATCGAGCCATAGACCTGATTGTAGTTGCCGAAATTGGCGACGTAATAGGAAAATCCGATCGAAAGCACCGCCCAAGACATCACCGCCAAAATCGCCCCGCTGCTAAGCCAAGGCAATCGCGCCGCGCGCCGGTTTGGCCCGAAACGGTAAAGCACACCCACACCGGCAAACAAAACCGCCGTGGCAACGGTCCAGCGCAGCAGGTCGGCCACGGCGTTGCCAAAGGGTCCAAGCGGGATGAACGCCAGAATGATGGGTGCGACCACCACCGCCAGCAGCGCCACGATCCCCACCCCCACAAGGCTCACCGTCAACATCAAGGCATGAAGGTAATGTTTCGCAGCATTGCGGTTGCGCTCGTTATAGACGGCGTTCAGACCGATCACCATCGCCCCCACACCGGCCCGCGCAGACCACAGCGCCACCAGCAGCGATACAATACCGGCCCAACCCAAGGTATCGGCCCGCGCGGTGACCAGCCCGGTCACCTGCGTATTGATAATGTCATAGACATCATCCGGCAGCAGCCCGCGCACATCCTCCAACTGGGCAATGACCACAACAGGGTCCGAGATCAGCCCCAAAAGCGCGATCAGCGCCGCCAGCGCGGGAAACAACGACAGCATCGCGAAAAACGCCACCCCAGCCGAGATCAGCGCAAGGTTATCGTCGGCCGCTTGCTTTAGGCTCGCCTTGAAAGCGTCCCAATAGATCGCCGGTCGGGTCGGAGGTCTGCGCAGCACGAATGCCAATCCTTTCAATTCGGCCCCGGCCAAAACCGGGACCGCTTCGCGTTAGCTGTCCTCCACATCGTCGCGGACCTGCCCCCAAGCAACAAGGGTGAAGATCAACGTGCCACCGATGATGTTGCCGACAAGCACCGGCAGGAAGAAGCCAAAGATCGCCTGACCAAGCCCCAGCCCGCCATGCAGAATGAGCGCGGCCATCTCTACAGACCCTGCGACGATATGGGTGAAGTCCCCCGCGGCGATAAGCCAGGTAAAGGTCAGGATCAGGAAAAATGCAGCCTCATCCGCTTCGGGCAGCATCCAAACGATCAACGCCACGATGACCCCCGCCGGAATGGCCCGCCAAAACCCCTCCGCCGCCGGCATGCCCGTCGCGTGTTCCGAAAGGCTGATGATAGCGGGCAAAACCTCCGCCGGGATGGCGGGCGTATAGATAAACAGCGCGGCCGCCGCGAAGGCCCCGATCACATTGGCCCCCAGCACAACGGCCCAAAGCCGCATGAGCCTGCACAGAATATTCAGGCTGCGTTCCTGCATCAGGGGCAAGACCGTGGTGATGGTGTTTTCGGTAAACAACTGCATCCGGCCCATGATGACCGCGATGAACCCCAAGGAATAGCCGAGGTTCTCCAACAGAAAACGCCAGCCCGCATCCGGCAAATAGGTTCGAAAAATCGCCTCCCCCAAGACCGAAAGACTGATCAGCATCCCCGCGGATATCCCAGACCAGATCAACGACCGGTTGGTGCGGTTCAACTCATCGCGCCCCTCGCGCCGGATCACCTCATAGATCAGCTTGGGCGACAGCGCCGCCGCCTCACTGACAGAGCGTTCTTCCGCCTCTTCCTGCACGGCAGAGGTAGGGGGCTTTTTCTGGATCAGTGGGGCCATTCGCGTTCTTCCTGAAATTCATGGACATGATGAACATAGCCCGCCGAAGCCCCCTGCACAGTAAAAAGCCCCAGCCTGCTCAAATCGCGCGCCCCAAACAATAACGCCCCGCCAATCTCGCCCCCCACGGGGGGAGCGTCTCCCCCCCTTCAACTTCA
>NZ_LWER01000439.1:0-10208 GCF_001634775.1 Sulfitobacter sp. HI0027 | reverse complement strand
CCCGAGAACGTGGCACCATGCNCGNNNNGNCGCGGCGGAGCGCCCGCCGATCCTGTTCGTGCATGGTGCCACGTTCTCGGGAAGGATGTTCGATATCGACGCCAGTGGTGTTAGCTGGCTCCGGGCCGCCGCTGCGGCGGGCTTTGCGGCCTATGCGCTAGACTTGCGCGGCTATGGCCGCTCGGGGGATGCCAATTGGCGCGCCCGGGCATTCGCAAACGGCGCGGGCCCGACCTGCACCGGGCCAGAAGCCATCGAAGATATCGGCGCCGCGGTGGACTTCATCACTTATCGGCACGGACGGCCCACCGCATTGGTCGGCTGGTCTTGGGGCAGCACGACCAGTGCGCGCTACGTCGCTGGGGCTGGGCGAGACAAGGTCGCGTCGCTCGTGCTCTATGCCCCCATCTTTGCCGAACGCAACGAGGCGTGGTTGGCCGAGCTTGCCGATCCCGATACACCCGGGCAGCGCCGCCCGCTAGGTTCCCACAGACGGATCACCGCTGAAGATATGCGCCGCCGCTGGAACGCACAGCTTCCCCCCGGCGGCGACGATTGGCGCGATGAAACAGTGCTGCAAGAGCTGGCCCGCGTCAGCCTCCAGGACGATTCCACCGCCCGGACCGTAACGCCACCGGGCTTTTGCGTGCCCAACGGCACGCTGGTTGATCTGTGGAAGTGTTTCAGCGGTCGGCCGATCTATGATCCCGACAAGATCGACTGCCCTACGCTGCTGGTCCGCGCTACACAGGATCCCACGTCGACCCGCAGCGACATGCTCGCGCTTTTCGATCGGTTAGGCACGGCCGAGAAACAGTATCTCGAAATCGGCAACGGCACCCATTTCATCAACGCCGAGCGGCGCGCGCCCTCGCTCTTCTCGGCGGTGCATGCGTTCCTGCATCGGCACGGAAGCACCACAAAATCAACAGGAGAGTCTTGATGGAGATTAATACCATCGCCGTCATCGGCGCCGGAACCATGGGCGGTGGCATCACAATTCCCTGACTCGCGGCGGTGCTCCGGGTCACAACGATCGACACCGGCCATAAGGCACTGGCAGCATTGGAGGCGCGAGTGGCGCTATTTCGTCCGTCCCGGCGCACGCCTATGGCCGCCAGCACCGAAATGTTCGTGGCCTTTTTATCGATGCGTGTCTTGATCACCGTGCCGTCAAGGATCAGCCGAACGATGTCTTCATCGGCCAGGTTGCGCGTGACCCAAACGTCCCAGTCGACCTTCACCTTGCGTCAGGCCCGGCTGACCACATCCTTGCTCACCGCCCCTTCAAACAGCCCATACAGCGCCCGTTTCACGCGCCGCGTGTTGGTCCCGGCCAGATAGACCGAAGCAATCAGGGCCTCAGCCTTCTTGGTCAGCCGCTGATAGCGCGGCAGCGCCTTCGAGCGCCATTCAGTGATCTTGCCGGTCTCATCGAATGGCGCGGGCGCGTGGCACGCTCACCGTCTCCGCGCCGAAGGTGCCGACAAGCTGATGCTCGCGATGACCGTGTCGGTAGCCCATAGGTTTATTGGTGCCCCGATCATAACGGCAGCGCCCAAGAAACGCGTCCAGCTCCTCTTCGAAGACCGCTTCATTGGCCAGTAGCGAAAGCGCGGCAATATCGGTATTGTTCTTCATGGCGTGATCTCCCTGGCGGTTGCTGCCGCCGGTTGGGTGGGTTCAAGTTCACCCGGAGATTACGCCACCTTCAAATTTCCACCACCTTCGCGACACGACCGGGGCTTCATTGGTGAATTCAGTGATGTCAGACCCTTTTGGCACGACATTCGTCATCGCGGCGAGGTAGTAAGGGTCGGTGAAATCCACCTGCTTCTTACGCTCTTCTGTGATGAACATCGACGCGATGATGAAGTCGTATTCGTTCGCCAGCAGCCCCGGAATGATCCCATCCCAATCCTGCGCAACGACTTCGCATTCCTCGCCGATCCGCTTGCAAAGTTCCTGACCGATCTCGACATCGAAACCGGCGATCTTGCCGTCCGCTTCGATGTAGTTGAACGGAGGGTAGGCGCCTTCCGTGCCCAAGCGCAAAGTCTCGGCAAAGGCGCCGGTAGAAAGGCTGGCGGCAACGGCTAGCGTCGAAAGCGCCGTGGCCAGTTTGAGTTTTTTGTGGCTCGAAAAGCACCCGCGCTTCAAGCTGCACTTCACGCCCACCAGCGCGTCTTGGCTGAGCCTGGTGGAGCGCTTCTTTGCCGAGATCACATCAAGGCGCATCCGGCGCGGCAGCTATTCCAGCGTCAATGATCTTGAGGCCGCGATCTACGACTATCTGGCCCACCACAACGAGAAGCCAAAGCCCTTCAAATGGACCAAAACCGCAGAGGATATCCTCACCCGGGAACGCCGCGCGCTGGACAAACTCGATGAAACTCGCGGAAACAGGTAGGAAGTGTCAGACTCAGAGCACTAGCTCGATTGCGCCCGAAAGCGCTTTTGATGTGCTGGGTTAGCCGCCAACGTCACCCCCGATCGATTACATCGTCATCGGAGCCCTCTTCGGAAACTTGACGACATACGGCCAGCCAGTACCGCACCGGCATGTAGCGCGCTTCTCAAACTCATGGTCTGTTATGCCCGTCGGCACATCATCCGGCTTGAGCGTGATGCCGTGACCGCAGGCCCAGCACGTCACCTCGATGTGCGTAGTACGCGCCTGAAACAGTTGATCGTCCACGCTTTAAGCCCATTCCCATAAACTCGCCGCGCAACCCATATAGCATCCCCCAGAACGCAAGAAGCCCGCTCCTGCTCTGACAAAGACGCGCCGCTTCAGCGCAAAAGATTGCCTTTCGCGGTATCTTGGCACAATCTACCTAGAGAACTCCGATTCTAGGTCCGGTTTTCTTAGAAGGTCCGCGTCCCCGTCCCGACTGGCGCGGGCCTTCGCTCGCCGGGTGATGGCAGTTAAGTCATGCCACCATCAACGACAATCATCTCTCTCAGTCTTAGTAGAGCAACGTATGCAACACGCCGTTCAGAACCACGGCGAAAATTGCAACGCAGAAAGTTTCTGTAGCTGTCGTCATCTTCCGTCACCTTTGACATGCGGACGAGCGAGACATACGCCAATTGCATCTCGAAGTCGCTGAATAATTTGAAATCCTACTTTTCTAGCGTTTAATTTCCAAACCTCCGGAAGGCCACAATTTACGAAGTTTGGTACCACATCAACTGCTGGATTAGTCGATGATCTGAAGCTAGCCAGCCAGATGGAGCGAAGGTGACAGGGTGATCCGGACGCGCCTACGAATTTGTTTTTCGGAGCTTGAAATCACGTACGCCAGAAAGCAGGGAGGAATAATACATAGACAGATAGCACTTCGAGCCGTCCTATGATCATTCCCAATATCATCAGCCATTTGGCTACGCTGGGGAAAGCATCCATAGCTCCAGTTGGTCCTACCGGCCCGCCCCATGCGGGCCCCACGTTAGCAATTGATGTCCATGAGGCTGTCAAAGCGGTCAAAAATGGCAAACCAGAGAGAGAAAGCAGCACGCTAAGAACGCCGAAGCTTAGAAAAATAGGACAAAGAACGCGGCCACCGAACTAATCACATCACTGTCTAGCGGTTTCCCCTGAAGCTTCGCATTGAAAACTATGTGTGGGTATCTGATCCGCCTAACTTGGGCCTTAATCGCTTGAAGCACCACAAGCCAGCGAAACACTTTAATCGAGCACCCAGTCGACGCTGTACAGCCTCCGATCAGGCCAACGATGATTATTACCGCAAAGGGAAACGAGCCCCAAGCGAACACATCTGCGCTCCCGTACCCCGTCCCCGAGAACAAGGTCACCACATTAAATGTTGTTTCGCGCAACACAGTAAAGAAATCGGCGTCGCTGTTTACTAGTCGGTAGAGGACGATGACAGCGACCGAGTAAAGCAGCCAACGGACGTAGGCTTGAGCCTGAACATCTCGAAAGAGAGGCTGGGGATTTCCTGAGATAAGTTGCACATACCGGATGAAGGGCAAGCTTGCGAGCACCATAAATATGGCCGAAACATACTCCAGAGGGCCAGAGAATAAGAAAAAAGACGAGTCTGACGTCGAAAAGCCTCCAGTGGACATCGTCGTGAGCGAATGCACGATGGCTTCAAACCATGTCATCCCGAACGCCCTGTAAGCTAGGAAGCAGGCGATTGTCAGGGCGAGATAAGCTTCAACTAAGCCACGACATCCAGCGCTCTTGGCAGAACTTTCCCGAGTGTGTCGAACCCCTCCACTCGGAAAAACTGCATTCCTCCGACCCTCATGACGGGCAGAAAAATCAGGGCGACGATAACGATACCGAGTCCCCCCAACCATTGCAGAATACCGCGCCAGAGCAAAACGCCCATTGGCATATGATCAAGATCGACGAAAACAGTTGATCCTGTTGTGGTGACGCCAGAGACAGCTTCAAAATAAGCATCCAGAAGTGACACTTCCGGCTCACCAAAAACGAATGGGATTGCTCCCGCTAGTGGGAGGATAACCCAAAGTGCAGTGGTCAAAACAAAAGCTTGTCGGATGTCGAGACCTTGCGGCTGGCGGCTTCTCGAGGCGAGATAAACTGCCCCACCGAGCATTGCTGTCAGCGCAGCAGACATACCAAACACCAAACCGCTTTGACCGCCGTACATCGCATCAAGTATCGCCGAAGGCAGCATCAGAGCGCCCATTGGAATCAGGAGAAGCCCGATGATCTCCGCAACAGGACGAAAATCAAATCCATGAGATGCTGTTGGATTAAGGAGATTCTTTTGTGATCTCTGCCATTGGTCCACAAGCGCTCTCCAGCAATCAAGCGATAGCCCGCCTCAAGCTGACACTGGTATGATCCGATGAGAAAACCTTGTCGACCCAAAATTTGCCGATACCTCGCAACGGCAGACCGACCACCTCTAAAAGAAACCCAACCCCTGACGAATGAAGCCCAAAAAACACTGATTTACGAACCAAGAGCTAGCGCAGAGTCGCATCAAACTTGAGGGTGATCGGGCCTTGAGAGGTGCTTACTGGAGCAACGATCTTCGCGTTCGAAATGCCGGAACCCGAAAATTCGATGGATCGGTCCAGTTTATCATCCCGAGATTGGTCGATCCGATACCCGTTCTCGCGAAGCGCTTCTTCCCACTCCAGCAGAAGTTCATCGACATCTTCTGTGGTGGTAACCGAGAACATGCGGACACTTGATCCTATGGCGCGCACAGACAGGAATTCTGCGTCATCTGGCATGCGGAGGATGGTCGGCACCCATTCTTGCGTCCATTCAGGCGGGCTGTCTTGCGCTTCGAGAACCGCAGAAACAGAGAGGGTAATGATCGTTGCAACGATCATTACACGCGTCACGACCCCCCTCACGATCTTGGCACCTATGGCACTCAGGAAAGTGGCGAAAGGGGCGGGCCAAGGGAGAGGGAGCGGTGCTGCATACATCATCGGGCGGAATGTATGATTTGGCGCGCCGCGGTCAAGCTTTAACTCCGCGAGCTGCTGAAAAGATCATTTGCTTGCTCGCGCCGAAAGTTAGCGTTCAAAGGGCGGCGCTTTCTAAACAGAGGCGATCATTCGTCGGCGAACTTACGCTCACAAGTTTGCATGCTCGGGCGGGCATTCTACGTCAATGATCAGATTGGAGAAGCAAATGCATACTCTGACCATCTACTTGTCGGGCGCAGCTGTGCTCTTAGCTATATTGCTTGCGACCGCCTGAGCTGAAGCCGCCAGTAAATTGTACTGAGGTACTTAACGGGCCCTACGGCTCACGTTCGTAGTTTGTTTTGAAATCGACCAACTGCGGCGGCCAAATCCCTTGTCGATCCACCCGGATCGACAACGATGGTTCCAGCGATCACCAATAGAAGAGCTTCGCGATTGGCCAGCTCCGTCAGGAACCAATTCGCGTCACTTTTTGACAACCCCAAACATTCTGGCGCCGCCACCACAACTTTATCGCCCGGACCTAGCGCCAGCAGCAGTTGCTCTCTCTGGATGAGGTGCTTTCTCGGGCGCGTAGTTCGCCCCTCAAACTGGTCCCACCAAACCTGTTCGACTACCCCATGTAGCGAAATATCTTGTCGCTGCCGCTTCGCGGGCGGCCTACCTTTGGCGGAAAGAATATATCCCCATGTAGTGCCAGACTTCGGGTGCTCTGGAGCCATTCGAGGCCTCCTTTCCCTTGCTCGTTCTTAGAAATGGGAGGCCATGGCCATATTGTACAACTGGCTCCGCTAGCCTAACGCCGCTGCGCGAGAACCGCTTCCTTGCCCAATTTAGTAAGCGCCAAAGAAATGCTCAAGAGCGACCCATAGAGCAAAACCCCATAGGAACATCATAGACGGCACCACGCCCCAAATCAGAAACCGGCGATGCCTGACCTTCTCGCACTCTTCTTCGATGTCATCTTCATTTCGGCGCATGGCGTCCTCCGTGCCGCCGCACCTAGCATGAAATGCAGATTGGGCAAAATTTTTCGCACGGCGGCTGTTTTTCGCCCCAAAGCTATTCACGGTCGGGGAGAGTTGCTTTCGGTATTTCCGTAAAACATACTTCTTGGAGGATGCCGATTCTCTGTTTCGGTTTTCTGAGAAAGCTCGCGTTCCCTCGAACTCCTACGCGCGGGCTTTCTCTTTTTTGGGTTCAACCTTGGCTCCGAGCTATCGACCCTATTCCTTGCAGCCGGCCTTCAGGCCACTGAGAAGTCGTTCACCGGTATCCTTGGACCGTGGCCCACCATCGGCCAGCAACGCCCCCGCATGGGCCTTACGCAGACTCACCGTCCCGCTGCAGATCGCCGCGCTATCGGGCAAGGGCACGCAGCCGGCGGTCGATGTCGCCAGCATCACGGCTATCAGTCGTCGCATTGCCAATCCTTTCCAATGTGTCTGAGTGTCGGATTTGTTCGCGCAGGTCCTCACGCGCCTCCTTGCCGCCCAGCCAGTAGAGCCAAGCCCCGGCAGCGCAGATGATCGCGACGACCACGACAACGCGGGTCATGTGGCCCACCCGCGCCGCTTAGCCAGTGTGTAGCCGCCCTCGACGGCCACCCCGACAATCAGACCGATGAGCGCAACCAGATCGGGGTCTGCGGCGATCTGCGCCCCCATGTCAGGCGACAGAAGCCCATAGGTAACAAGCGCGGCAGACAGGTATCTCAGGATGATGCGAGAAATTGGGCCAATCATTTGAAGATCCTCTTGATAAGTTGCGAGAAGAGCGCCCAGATGCTTGGCGCGGGTGTTTGGGGGCTGGTGTTTTCGGTACGAGCCACACCGTCCGGATCAGCTTGATCATGGCGGCAATCTGCGCGGGTGTGCGGCTGTCGAAGCCGACGTTGGGCGCAGCCGCGCGAACCCCGCCTTCGAAGCAAATACCGATGCTGGAAGCGTTGTTGCCCTTCGCATGAGCGCCCTGCTCGAAGCGGCCGGGCTGGCCGAGGTCGCGCCCCGTCTCAACGGTCCCGTCTTTGCGAATGAAATAGTGGTAGCCGATCTCATTGAACCCCCGCGTGCGGTGCATCCGGTCGATGTCGGCGGCGGTGAAGTCTTTCTCGATGGGCGTGGCGCTGTAGTGGATGACAATATGGGTCACCCGGCCATCTGGCAGGTAGGACATAGGCATTCTCCAATGCAAAAAAGCCCGCTCGAAAGCAGGCCGGTTTCAGTGATTTTAGGTGAATTAAGGACGGTTGTTTTCGATCCGCTCTAGGCGGCTGTCGATCTTGCTCATGAAGGTCAGGATCGAGGTGAACCGTTCATCGTCACGCGCCTTGGATTGCTCGAGCGACCGAACACGTATCTCGATCTGGCGGCGATCGTGCGCCGCTCTGTCGCCAATCCGCGAAACTTCATCGAGCTTAGAGGTGACGCTCGCCATCTGGATCCCCGTGAAGAGACCTGCGGTAATCAGTCCGACGGCCATGGTCCATGCCAGCGATTTATTGAGGGTGACCCCCCGGTCTGAGTTTTCGATACGTTGCGTCATGCACGGTTCCCCTGCTCGATCGTATTTCGGGTTTGATGGACGAGATTTTGGCGGACCAAGCCAATGAGAAGAGGCCGCGCAATTGGTTTTCGGTAGCCGAACGAAGAAATCGCTTGTCGAGCCAACAAGTTAACTCGGCAAGTTATCGCACCACACGGCTCGAAGCTTTCGCTCTACTGGAAAATGAATTCCTGGTCCGGTATATTCCTCTAGGGGAAAGTCAGATGCCAAAAGTAGAATCACATATCTTCAGTAATTTGCGGCGCAAGAAAGCCCAATGGCCTTGGGGGTTCATTGCCGTGGTAGCTGTCCTATGGCTGCTCGCCTTTGCGGTCATTTTCAAACTCATCGGCTATGAGTGCCTATACAATTGCTGAGAGCCGAGCTGCATCAGCTTGGCCAGCTCGACTATGCGCCCTGCCAAACTGTGTGGAAATTCGTCCGCCGTCATAGGGTCGCGCCTCTACTGGTACTTGAAGAACATGACAGCGAGGGTCATCACCGCCCGCCGCCACTTGGAAACCCCATCGGCTTTCAGGGCTTGGTGAAATTGTGCGCCTGCGGTTAAACGATCCCAGCCAAGCGCGAGAAAGTAATCATGCAGGGCTGCCGCTTTGAGATACCGGGGGTCGTGCGGACCAAAGAGCCAGCGCAGGCCGCGAGGGATCGACACGTCGAACACCGTCCCGACCGGCACCGCATACGCAGCGCCCGTGGCCAGGCTACCGACGCGCCATATGAGCGGCTTTGTTGAGCGGTACAGGATGCCGCCGAATCGGCTCGCACCAGTCGGCAGCATCGTGTATGCGCTCACTTTTCGAGGCCTTTAGCTTCTTGAGATGTCACAGGATAGAGACTACGCCTGTTTCAGGCTCGGCCAGCTTATCAGCCAGCGCATCTGTCACCGCTGTGACATGGGTATCGATAAAGCCGGGGTCGATTGCTTCGGCCCAGCCGATCACGGTCAAGCGGCGTTCTTCGGTTGCCATGGCTTGCAGGTCTGCAAGGTCAATGTAGCTGGCCGCATCGGTTGGGGCTGGAACATTTTTCGACCCGTAGATCGTGACCGCTTCTTCGGATGCCGGATCAGTTGCCGTAACGCGCCAATGGATATTGGTGATCACGTTCTCGAAGGTGGTGGTTCCCACGGTCATTGACGCTTGAGTGTCGGCGGTCAAGTTCCATGTGATAACAGGTTCAGTCATTTTCTTCATCCTTTGTGGAGTTGACCAGCATATTTACGAAGGCTTCACGCCCCACGTTAAGCTGGTCGAGGTTGAATTGTGCTGCACGGATCTTCTGATCCAGATCGGTGATGTGATTGACTATCGCCTGTTGCTGCTCGGTCATATCTTCCAGCAGGTGCGTATTGCCGTTGATCGTGATCGGGGTTTTCTTTGGTGCGTCTGTCATGGGTTGGCTTTCTACTGTGATGGGTGCGTTGGGGAAGGATGTAGACATGGGGCACACGCGGCCCCCGCTTGCGTCAAGCGCGTCCTGAAATTCGCTCATACTGCCCTCGCTTCGAGTGCTTCGATACGCGCCAACGCCTCTTGCAGTGCAGCGGTCAGCAACGGCACCAGCTTGGCCGCGTCCATCGCCTGCATTTCCTCGCCATCCTTCTCGCCTGTCACGGCCTCCGGCACGACTTCTTGCACCTCATGGGCAATGAAGCCATCAACGGTCTTTTCAGGATCAACGAGGAAGTTGAAGCGGGAAGGCTTGAGCGACTTGAGGCGATCCGTTGCACCGTCGATAGGGCTTGCAGTTACCCATAAGTCTCTTGTGGCTGTGCCTCTGCGATACGAACGCCTTCGGCAAGATCAGCGAGGCGGGATAGGCCGCGCCATATGACCGTCGTCCCTGGTGGCGCATCCGATGTGCGATCAAGGTAGCCTCCGAGCCTCGCGACGGCCCTGATATAGAAGTTCAAATCGCGTAGTACATTACGTTTGCGTTCTGGCGTTGCGCGTTCAAGCAAGCTGCGCTCGGTGTTGGTGAAGACGGCATCAGGCGATGCTTTCGGTGCCTCCCGGCTGAGCATTGTCAGCCATGATACGCGCCAGGCAACAACGCAGCACAGCGCGATGCAGTTTGCCAGCCGATCAGCTGTGGCTAAGCGAAGTTCCTCGATCCGGCACCCAGTCTTCAGGGTTCGAAAGAAGGTCTCGATCTTCCAGCGCAACGCGTACCAATCGAGCTTGTGGACGGCGTCG
>NZ_LWER01000438.1:0-6758 GCF_001634775.1 Sulfitobacter sp. HI0027 | reverse complement strand
TACCTGGTCTCGGGGGCGTCTGGCATACCGGGACCGTCGTTTCTTGCGACGACTTGGAAGGTATCTGGCTAATTCTTCGGATTGTCCCTCAGCGCTGTAAACATGGGCGTAGATCGTCTCATGGCTGACGCGAATGGCATGTCCTTCGAATGTAAGCCGACCGGCAATCTGCTCGGGCGACCAGCCTTCTTTCAACTGAGTGATAACAGCCTTCCGAAGCTTAGGGAGACGGATCAATTTCCGCCGCCGCGCACGTCGAGCTTCTGCCTTCCGCTGTGCAATCACACAATAGTAGCCACTGAGATTTGGCATTTCGCCATCAATGTAAAAATTCCGCTTTATGTCGCGATAGACTGTTGAGCGGTGTCTCCCAAGCTCAGCGGCTATTTTGTTGATCGAGAATTTTGCTCTGAGCATGTCCTCGATGATGCGTCTTTCACGCAAATCCAGCTCTGTATGTGCCATGTCTGTTCTCCTTGCTTTTTCAGCAAGATACCGGAAGTGTCGCAACCCAGTTTAGAATGTGCCTGCTAGCGTTGTCCTTAGTCTATAATATTGTTTATGCGGAATTCTTTGCCAATCGCATGGCGATTGTCATGCCGCTCGATATTATGTCGATCGGACTGGCGCTGCTTGGGATGGCGGCGCTGCTGGTCGTCGCGACCTTGATGATGGGTAAAGCCTTTGGGTTGATCGTTGTGGTCTTCCTGCTTTATGTCGCGACTGGACATCTGCTGCCCGGAGCTTTCGGGCATCGCGGCTTCAACCTCTCATGGGTGGTGGATCATCTCTATTACACCAAGGAGGGGGTATTCGGCATCCCGCTTGGGGTTTCGGCTACCTATATCTATCTGTTCGTCTTTTTTGGCGCGATGCTGGATCGCTGCGGCGGGGGAAAGTTCCTGATCGATCTTGCGCTGGCTCTAACAGGGCGATTGCGCGGCGGTCCGGCGAAGGCGTCGATTGTCGGATCTGCCATGATGGGGACGATTTCGGGATCTGCTGTCGCCAACGTCGTCACCACGGGCGCAATCACCATTCCTTTGATGAAACGTAACGGCTATCGACCGCATTTTGCGGGTGCCGTGGAGGCTGCGGCTTCGTCCGGCGGTCAGCTTATGCCCCCTGTGATGGGGGCGACAGCCTTTGTGATCGCCGAATTTGTGGGGCGCCCCTATCAGGAAATTGCGCTTTCGGCGGTGATACCTTCATTTCTTTTCTATCTTGGCATCTTTTTTGCGGTTCATTTCGAAGCCGTGCGTCGCGGGATCGTCGGAGGCATTTCGGGGCCCAAGATCGACGCGACCCTGATGAAAGGATCCCTGTATTTCCTGCCGATCATCGTCGTGGCCGTGGGCGTTTTCACCTATTCTCCGATGCGCGCCGGGGTCATGGGGGTCGGGGCAGTTGCTGTCGTCGCGGTCATCTATGCGCTGTTGCAGGCCGAGATAATGCGCCTTCCGGTACGGTTCATGGAGGGTGCGGCTGGGGCCGCGCGGGCCATGGGGCCTGTTGCGGTGGCCTGTGCCTCATCGGGCATGATTGTCGGCGTGCTGAGCCTAACGGGGCTTGGGCTGGCGCTCAGCAACGCAATCCTGAGCCTTGCCGGCCATTCCCTGATAGCGGCGCTGGTCATGACGATGCTGTCATCTTTGGTGCTGGGGATGGGGTTGCCGACGGTCGCAGCCTATCTGGTGCAGGCGGGTGTCACCATTCCGGCGCTGATCACCTTGGGTGTCGAGCCAATCGGAGCCCATCTGTTCGTGTTCTATTTTGCGATCCTCGGAAACGTGACGCCACCGGTGGCGGTTGCCGCCTATGCAGCGGCGGGTGTGGCGGGATCCGATCCGGCGAAGACTGGCTGGACCGCGCTCGCCATTTCCATGCCCGCCTTTGTTGTGCCGTATATGTTCGTGCTGAACCCGCTTTTGCTGATGCAGGGGGAATGGTTTTCCGTGGTTGTCGCCCTTGCCTCGGCCACGGTCGGGGTTGTGACGCTGGCGGCTGTCATCGTGGGATGCACATGGGCGCGTATCGGAATTATCGCCCGGGTGATGCTGGCCTGGGGTGCGTTGATGATGCTGTATCCGGGGCTTGCCTCGGACGCGGTCGGACTGGTCGTGATCCTGTTCAGTTTGTGGGTCAGTCGTTTTGGCGGCGGCGCGCCAGCCAGGAAAATCAAAACAGCAAATGAAGAAGGAACATGATGAAATCCGCATTCATCACCGGGGCTGGTCTGACAGCCTTTGGCCGACACGAAGGCTATGACACCCTTGATCTGATGACCTTGGCGGCCCGCGATGCGCTGGATGATGCGGGGCTGGAGAAGGGGCATATTGACGGGGTGGTTACGGGCTATTCGACATCCATGCCGCATTTGATGCTGGCCACCTTGTTTTGTGAGCATTTCGGCCTGAACCCCAGCTATGCCAATGCGTTGCAACTGGGCGGGGCGACGGGGGCAGCATTGGTGATGCAGGCTAAGCTTCTGGTGCAGACGGGACAATGCGACAGGGTGCTTGTGGTGGCCGGAGAAAACCGTCTGACCAATGAGGGCGGGCGCGATCAGGCGATCCAGACGCTGGCGCAGGTCGGTCACGCGCATCAGGAAGTGCCATTTGGTGCGATGATCCCTGGCTACTACGCCCTTCTGGCGGGGCAGTATCTGGTGCGCACCGGGGCAAGTGAGACGGATCTGGCGCAGATCGCCGTCTATATGCGCCGTCAGGCCCAAGCGACCGAGGGCGCACATTTGACCGCCGCCTTGACGCTGGAGGAAGCGATGGCCTCGCGTCCGATTGCGACGCCGTTGCGTATGGCGGATTGTTGCCCCATCTCGGATGGCGCGGCGGCTTTCGTGGTGACGGCGGCACCATCCGAGCATGGCGCGGTGCGCATCGCAGGGGCTGGGCAGGCTCACAAGCATCAGCACATCTCGACCGCGACCGACTGGACGAATTTCGGCGCCGCGGATGCCGCCGACAGGGCCTTTGCAGAGGCTGGTATCGGGCGCAGGCAGGTCGATATGCTGGGCATCTATGACAGCTTTACGGTGACGCTGGCGATGCTGCTGGAGGAAACCGGCTTTGCGCCACGGGGCAGGGCAGGGCAGCAGGTGGCTTCGGGGTTTCATAACGGGCCCGATCAGCCGCTGAACACGCACGGCGGTTTGCTCAGTTATGGCCATCCCGGAGTTGCGGGGGGCATGGCCCATCTGGTGGAGGTGACGCGGCAGATGCAGCGGCGCGCGGGCGTTCGCCAGACCAAGGGTCCGGCCAACGCGGCCTATGTGCATGCCGATGGTGGCGTGCTTTCGGCCCATGTAGGGCTTGTACTGGCAGCGGATCGGGGCTGAGCATGAAGGATATTTTTGACCAACTGGCCGCAACCTATGCCAAGGGCTTCATCAGGTACCAGCGTTGCGCCGCCTGCGGGCACCGGCAGACATTTGCACGCCCTTTTTGCGTGGCCTGCCATACGCTGGGGCCGGAATGGCGCGATGCTGATCTTGGCACTGTCGTGGCCTGCACGGTCATGCACCGCGCGCCAACGGCGGAATGGAAGGCGCGCTTGCCCTATGCCATCGCCTTGGTTGACCTTTCGGACGGACCGCGCGTCATGGCCTTGGCCGATCCCGCGTTGACGACGGGAGACCGCGTCGCGTTGAAGCCGGGCGGTGTCCATAATCTTGCTTACTTTGAACCTATGGTGACCAAATGAGCCTTTCATCGCTGTTGAACCCGTCATGTGTCGCGATATTTGGGGCCTCACAGAACCCCGAGAAGATCGGCGGGCGTCCAATCCGTTTCATGAAGGAATTGGGCTTTGCCGGGGGAATTTACCCCATCAATCCGCAGCGGAGTGAGGTGCAGGGGTTGACCTGCTATCCGGATCTGGAAGCGTTGCCGGAGGTGCCCGAAACGGCCATTATCGCTGTTCCCAAGGACCGTGTGCTTGAAACCATCGCGGCTTGCGCCGAGCGTGGAGTCAAGGCTTGCGTGGTCATGGCCAGCGGATTTGGCGAGTCAGGTGAAGCGGGCAGAGCAGCCGAGGCAGAGATGCTGGCGATTGCGGCCAGGACCGGCATGCGGATTGTCGGGCCGAACAGTCAGGGCCTGGCGAACTTTCATAACGGGGCGGTATTAAACTTCTCGACGATGTTCGTCGAAGAGCCCCCGCAGGCGGGGCCTGTCGCCTGCATTAGCCAGAGCGGGGCGATGAGTGTCGTCCCCTATGGAATGCTGCGTCAGCGAGGAATCGGGGTGGGGCATTGCCATGCGACAGGCAATGATGCGGATGTCACCGTGAGCGAACTGGCGGCCGAGGTGGTGCTTGATCCGACGGTCAAGCTTTGCATTCTCTATATCGAGTCGTTGCGCGATCCTGAAAACCTTGCGCTGGCCGCAGAACGCGCCCGTGCGCGCGGCGTGCCTATCATCGCGCTGAAATCGGGTCGGTCCGAGGATGGGCAGCGGGCTGCCGCGTCGCATACGGGCGCCATTGCCACTGAAGACCGTGTGATCGATGCGTTTCTGGAACGCCACGGCATCTGGCGGGCCGAGGGAACCGAAGCGATGGTCCATGCGGCCGAGATCTATCTGCAGGGTTGGAAGCCCAACGGCAAGCGTGTTGCGATTGTGTCCAACAGCGGCGCAACCTGTGTGCTTGCAGCAGACGCGATCGCGCGTTTTGGAATGACGTTGGCACAGTTTTCACCCGAAACCGAAGAGAGCATCCGCCAAGCCCTTCCGGATTTTGCGGCAAGCCGGAATCCGGTCGATATCACAGCGGCGTTGCTGAGCGACAGCGGGCTTTTCGGCACAGTGCTGCCGCGCGCAGGCGAGGATGCGGGGGTCGATATCGTGATGATTGGTATTCCGGTCAGCGGCAAAGGATACGATTTCGAACGCTTCGCGCAGGACACGGCGGATTTCATCCGTGATTATGGCAAGCCAGTGGTGCTTGCTGCGCCGCAGATAAAAGTGCGCGCCGCTTTTGCGCGCCACGGCATCCCTACCTTTGAAACCGAAGACAGTGCCTTACGGGCGGTCGCGCAGTTTACCGACCATCTGGCGCTGATGGAACGGGCAGGAGGCGGTGCAGTGAAGGCGACGCCGTTACGCGGGGTTGGAGCAACGTTGGATGAAGATGCCTCGATGGCGATGGTCGGAGCCAAGGGGATCGTCGTGCCGCAGCGGAAAATCTGCGCGACCGTGTCAGAGGCAAAGGCGTTTTTGGCGCACTGTCCGCAAGGAATTGTTCTTAAGGCGAATTCTGCAGAAATCTCACATAAATCTGAACATGGTTTGGTGCGGGTAGGGCTGAAGCAGCCCGATGATGTTGCCCGCCATTTTGCCGAGATCGTGGCCAAGCTGACAGAAATGGCTGTGCCGTTCGAGGGGGTTCTGGCGGCAGAGATGTTGGATCAGGGGTGCGAACTTGTGATTGGTGGCCATATCGACCCGGTCTTTGGTCCTGTCGTGATCGTCGGGGAAGGCGGCATCGCTGTTGAAGCGATGCCGGACAATCAGTTGATCTTCACGCCGTTCAGCCTGCCGGAGGTCGAGGCAGCCTTGGCCAAGTTGCGGATCGCACCATTGTTCCAGGGTGTGCGGGGTGCCGCGCCCTTGAATGTGCAGGCGGTTTATCAGGCGATGCTGGGGGTAGCTGATCTGTTGGAGAATGACGGCGTGCTGTCGGTGGATATCAACCCGCTGATCACTACTTACCAAGGAGCGGTCGCGGCTGATGCTTTGCTGGTTGTAGCGAGGTGACAAGTGTTGGCGCGGTATTGTCACGTTAACTCGCCGAGTTTGCAAGTTGGCATTCCGGACGTTGATCAAGGGGCATTTGCCGCGGATTTCCACGCCTCGAATGCTTCGAGCCAATGGTAGCGGATGGTGAGAGCGGAACGACGGCGGGCTGGTACGGAGAATGAATTACGGGTTGCGGACTGCATAGAGACGAAACGTTGCAATCCCCCCGGTGATCGGAAGCCCTGCATTACTCGCTCTCGTTTTCGGAAAGGCAAATGGCTGTTCTCTGCGCGGTTATTCAGATGGGGTGGTTGCCGTCCTCCCCAAACGGCATCGCAATGTGCCAAGGTCGTGGTGTTCAAAGCCACAAGAAGGAAAGGACGGCTAATGATAGATACAATGATCGGAGTGGACCTGGCGAAGAATGTTTTCCATCTTCATGGGGCCAGCATGACCGGGCAGTTGAAATTTCGCAAGAAGCTGTCCCGGCCACAGTTTCGCGCGTTTCTTTCTACGCAACCGCCTGCCGTGATCGTCATGGAGGCCTGCGGCAGTGCCAGCTACTGGGCGCGAGTGTTGTCCGGGATGGGTCACGAGGTGAAACTGATCGCACCGCAGTATGTGAAACCATTTGTGAAACGCCAGAAGAATGATGCTGCGGATGCTGAAGCTATCGTCATCGCCGCGCAGCGGCCGGAGATGAGGTTTGTTCCGCCCAAGACCAAGAAACAACAGGCCCGTGCGATCCTGTTCCGGAACCGGGAGCGTTTGGTGAACCAGCGCACCGAGCTGGTAAACAGTCTACGATCAATCCTCTACGAGTTCGGGCACACTATCCCGCAGGGCATCGGGAATGTGAGCCGCGGGTATGAGATCCTTGAGGACCCAAATTGCGATCTTCCGGACCTAGTCCGCCAGGAATGTCGAGACCTTTTGGAACTGATCGAAGAGACCACGGTACGGATCGCGGCCAAGTTAAAGCGGATCAAAGCGTTGTCCACG